>CAYTVQ010000062.1:0-11868 GCA_964441615.1 uncultured Caulobacterales bacterium
AGGGCGATTCGGCCGGCGGCTCGGCCAAGCAGGCGCGCAACAGGGAAAATCAGGCGGTCCTGCCCCTGCGCGGAAAAATCCTCAATGTCGAGCGTGCGCGTTTCGACAAGATGCTCTCCAGTCAGGAGATCGGGACGCTCATCACGGCCCTCGGCGCCGGCATCGGCCGCGACGATTTCAATATCGACAAGTTGCGCTACCACAAAATCGTCATCATGACCGACGCCGATGTGGACGGCGCCCATATCCGCACGCTCCTGCTGACATTCTTTTTCAGGCAGATGCCCGAGTTGATTGCGCGCGGCCACCTCTATATCGCCCAGCCTCCCCTCTTCAAGGTGACACGAGGCAAGTCCGAGCGCTATGTCCTGAACGAACGCGAGCTTGAAGACTATCTTTATGCGGAGGGTCTTTCGGACGCGCATCTTGAACTCGCCAGCGGCGAGCTGGTCGCTGGGCGCGATCTCGCCGACATTGTCGATAAGGCGCGCAAGATCGAGGAGTCGCTCGCTGAGTTTCCGGCTCGCTACAGTCGCGCCGTCATTCTCCAGGCTGCGCTCGCGCGCGCCCTGCATGAGGCCCCGCAAGGGGTCGAGGGAGAGGCGCTTGCCAGCGAGGTTGCAGCTCGACTGGATATTGTCGCCGAAGAATATGAGCGTGGCTGGAAGGGCCGCCTTGACGGCGAAGGCGGGTATGTTCTTGAGAGAGAGCTTCGCGGCGTTCTCGAACGCCATGCGCTGACGCGCGAACTCCTCAACTCGGCCGACGCCCGCCGGGTGCAGGGGCTCGTCGATGGCATTGCGGACTTCTTCGACAGGCCGGCGCGGTGGACGCGGAAGGACCAGAACCTGTCCGTGGCGGGACCGCAGGATTTGCTCAAAGCTGTGCGCGCCGCCGGCGAGAAGGGCATCAGCATCCAGCGCTACAAGGGTCTTGGCGAAATGAATCCGGACCAGCTCTGGGAGACGACTCTCGACGCGGATGCGCGCGTTCTTCTGCAGGTCAAAGTGAAGGAAGCTGACGCCGCCGACGACATATTCTCTCGCTTGATGGGCGATGTCGTGGAGCCGCGTCGCGAGTTCATTCAGGAGAACGCGCTGGCGGCGGCGCTTGATGTCTGAGACCGGCGTTACGCGCGGCAAGCGCATTTGCACTACGCAAACCTTCTCAAGCAGCGCCTATGGACCGACTATCGAAGAAAACGAAAATCGCCATTGTGGCGCCGGCCTGTCCCCTGAAGATGGAGGCCGCCGAGCGCGTCGCGGCGTTGGCGCGCGAGAGGCTTGGCGATGACGCGCCGGAGCTCCTCTTTCATCCGCAATGCTTTTTAGACGAGGGGCATTTCGCCGGGCCTGACGCCGCACGGAGCGCCGCTTTCATAGAGGCGGCGAATGATCCTGGCGTCGATGCCGTCTGGTTCGCGCGGGGCGGATACGGCTCGGGTCGGCTCGATGAGACGCTGTTTGCAAAGCTCAAGCCGCCGGCTCAGCGCAAGGTCTATCTCGGCTATAGCGACCTCGGTTTTGTGCTGGGCCGGCTTTACGCCGGGAAAATTGGAAGGCCCGCCCATGGGCCGATGCCCGCGGATATAAACCGCGCCGACGGAGAGGAGGCGGTACTGCGCGCCCTGCGCTATCTTGCCCTGGGAGACATCGGCGGCATCGAGCCCGCAGCCCGCCACGGCAGTGTCGTCGCCTTCAACCTCACCATCCTCGTGCACCTGTTGGCGTCAGGTCTCGCCCCGGATCTCTCGGGTCATGCTGTGATGGTCGAGGAGGTTTCTGAACATCATTATCGGATCGACCGCGCCTTCGCCGCCATGACTGCGAGTCCGAAGCTGCGTGGAGCCTCGGGAATTCTACTCGGGCGCTGCAGCGACATTCCTGAGAATGACCCGCCCTTCGGCAGGACCGAAGAGGAGATCGCGCGCCATTGGTGCGAGCGGTCGGGGATCGCCTATCTCGGGCGGGCGGATATTGGGCATGATGCTGGAAACAAGATCGTCCCCTTTGGGGCGCGGCTGAACGCATAGCGGCGGCGGAAGAATGGCGGGGGAACCGCCGCCGATACGTCGCTCGCCCTCATGGCCCCGGCAAGAGGGCGCCTATTTTCCTGCGGCCAGCAGCTTGACCTCCGGCGGCGCCAGGACCGCCGGGGGCGGCTTCACCGCGCCGCCCATGCGCTTCTCAAGGCGCATGGCGAACCAGTCAATAATGCGCCGATAAAGCTCGTCTTTCAGGACGGCGTCCTCATAGTCGGCGTCGATGTTCGGGTTGTCGTTGATCTCGATCACGAAAACGCCGCGTTCATTCTGTTTGAGGTCAATGCCGTAAAGGCCGTCGCCGATGAGGCGCGCGCATTTGACGGCCGTCTCTATCACGTCGCGCGGCGCCTGATCGACCGGAATCGTATTCGTGGCGCCGAAGGTCAATCCGCCGTCTTTCTGCTGCTTGGCGATCTGCCAATGGCCGCGCGCCATCCTGTACTGGCTTGCGAAGAGCGGCTCCCCGCCGAGCACGCCGACCCGCCAGTCGAATTGGGTGGGCATGTATTCCTGCGCGAGTATCAGCGCCGTGTCCTCGTAGAGCTTGCGTGCGGTCGTCTGGAATTCCTCGATAGAGGACACTTTGTGCACGGATCGTGAGAAAGACCCGTCCGGCGCCTTGAGGATCACCGGTGAGCCGAGGCGCTGCATGACCTCGGCAAAACTCGCTTTCTCGTCGAGGATTTCGGTTCGCGGAGCGGGAATGCGGGCGTTGTCGAGCAGCTCCTTCAGGTACACTTTATTGGTGCACCGGATCATCGATTCCGTGTCGTCAATGACGGGCATTCCTTCCTGCTCCGCACGGCGCGCGAACCGATAGGTGAAATTGTCGATCGCAGTCGTCGAACGAATGAGCAGGGCGTCGAATTCGGCGAGGCTGGAAAGTTCGTTGGGGTAGAGCGGCTCGACTTCGACGCCCATCTTGTCGGCGACCGAGGCCAGGCGCTTGATGGTCGCGGGTGAAGAAGGCGGCTCCTCTTCCTTGGGATCGAGAAGCACGGCGAGCGACCATTTTGCCGCCGTCTTCGCTTTCGGCGCGGTCCAGCGGCGTGAGGTGTGCTGGTCGAGCGCAGCAAGGAAGAACCTGCGCTCCTCGCCCTTCAATTTGTGCGGCGAGACGATGCGCAATGATTGAATGGTCGGCCGCACGCCGCCAGTGATGATGACCTCGATCACCGGCGCCCGAAACCAGTCGAACAGGAGCTTGGCGAACCGGTCGTAACCGCGCGGCCAGGTGGTCGTGAATGCGACAAGCATTCTCTCGACCGGCGCGGAGCCGTTTTCTATGTCCCTCTGGATTGCGGCCTCGAGTTCAGGGACCGCGTGCGCATAAAGCGATTTCTGGCGCAGCTCGACCATCGCCTGCACAGCCGGCGCAACGCGATGGCGGCGGGCTTCGGCGAGGAGCGAGGCGTAATAGCCTTCCGACTGGTAGGCGTAGCTCCGCGCAAGATTGATGATGTTCGGCCGCCGGCCGGTGAACAGACCGGGATTGGTGAGATAATCCCTGATCCGCATAACCTTGTGCGGCGTTTCATATTGCTGCAGGTCGGAAGCGTTCTCGACGAGGACGAGCCAATCGCTCATAGACTGCTATCCTTCAGCCGCCCTCAGGCGCCTTTCCATTTTCAGAGCCGATTCTCCGTCCTCGTAATAGCGAGGCGATTCCTTCAGAATCGAGAAACCCTGGCGCGAATATAGAGCGACCGCCGGCCGGTTGGAGGCCCGAACTTCGAGGCGAAGGCGATCGGCCCCGCGCTTTTTGGCGCAGGCTGCAGCCCTTTCGAGCAGCGCCGTCCCGACCCCGCTCCCACGAGCGGCGGGCGTGCTCGCGAGGGAGTAGAGGCGAGCCGCGCCGGCCCCCTTGCGAAAGAGGAGGAGCGCATAACCAAGCGGGGTCCCCGAGCGCTCGGCTATGAGGAACGCCGCCGTCTTGACCCCCAGCAAGCGCCGGAGATTGCGCGGGGGAAATCGATCGGCGTCAAAACTCTGCCTCTCGATCGCGCAAATTGCGGCGAGATCAGCTGGGCGCGCGCGGCGCACGGTCACGGTCATGCGTCGGCTGGCCGGCCTCCCTTCAGACGTTGATCGCCGCCATTTCGTAGAGAAAATCGACATAGCCCATGGTCGCATCGATAAGGCCCGCAACCTTTGGATTGGTTGACTCGATGACATAATATTCATCCGGCGCATGGGCGCCGGATCCGTGGCCGAGGCCGAATTGTCCGGCGGGGAGGTTCAAAGGCGCGCCGGTGAAGACGCATCCCGGCCAGGACCCGGCGTTGCGGGGGTAAAGAGTGTTGGTGACGCCGGCGCGCGTGTAGACAGCCTGCTGCGCGCGAATGACGGCGGCGCCTTCAGGAGTCTCGGTCGGGTCGTAGCCGCCGGTCATGTTCACCTCTACATCAGCAAAGCCGTTCTTTGCGAGGTGCGCCTTCAGTTTCGCGAGGCAGGACTTGGCGGTCATGTTCGGCACAAGCCGAAGATCGAGCTTGGCGACGGCGCGGGCAGGCAACACGGTCTTGCCGCCTGGGCCGGTGTAGCCTGCGACAAGACCCTCGATATTGACGGTCGGCTGGGAGGCGAGGCGCTCTAGCGACTTCTCCCAGGAGAGGTCGTCAATCCAGCGTGAGACCCCGAGCGATCGCTTGCGGTCAGCCTCGCTTGTGGCCGCTGCAGACATCGCTATCAGCTCCCTCTCGCGTTTCGTCAGCGGACGGACATCATCGAACCAGCCGTCGATCGCCGGCGTGTTGCCGCCATCCTTGACCAGTGTCTTCAAGGCCTCGACAAGGCGCCAGACCGGACTATCGACCTGCGCCTTGAGACTCGAATGAATGTCCTTTGTGGGACCGCGGCCCCATTTCTCGCCGCTTGCCACGAGTTCACACTCGATGATGCCCTTTGAGCCGAGATTGATCGTGACCGAGCCATTGGGATTTTGCCAGCCTGCGGGGATGATGACGCCGAGGCATTTCTTAAGCGCCGGCATCACGGCTTGGTGCTGCACCACCTGGCGGAAATGCGGCGAGCCTATTTCCTCTTCGCCTTCACACACGAGCACGAGGTTTACGGGCGGCTTCCTTCCGGCCGCGCGCATCGCATGGAGCCCTGCGAGAAAGGTTGCTTCCGGGCCCTTCTGGTTCACGGCTCCGCGCCCCATGATGACGCGGCCGAAGCCCTCTTTTTCCACGATGCGCGCCTCAGTTGGCGGCGACGACCATTCAGCGGGATCGTATTGTTTGACGTCATACATGAAGTAGATGCCGACGGAGCGGTCAGCGCCATTGTCCATGAAACCAATGACGCCTGGGTGTCCGTCAGTGGGAACGATCTGAACGCCCTCAAATCCTGCATCTTTCGCCAAGCGCGCCATGTAATCGGCGCCTTCCGCCATGTTCAGATTTTCAGCTGCTATCGAGGGATTCCTGATCCACTCCTGGATGCGTTTGACGGAGGCATCATGGCCGTTTTCGGCCGCGGCGCGGATCGCAGCGAGGTCGCCCGACTGCGATAACGCCGCTCCAGGGCGAAACAGCGCCGCCCCCGCGGCGCCGGTCATCAGCGTACGACGGTCGATGGCGAAGGCGGTCATGCGTTCCTCCAGATGGGCGCGCCGCATGAAAGCACGCGCCGCCGCTGGTGGCAAAGCGCGGGGCCTACTCGGCGGCTTGCGTGGCGAGGGGTTCGCTGCGCGTCGCCGGCGCGGTCAGGATGCGGGCCTCTCCTCGGATGAACTGAGGCAGGCGCACCTTTGCATCCTTGCGGCGAGGAAGGGTCGCACAGGCGATCGTGCCTCTGCCCGGATAGCTTGCGAGGGCCAGTATTCCCCCTTGCATGTCCATCAGCGCCTTCGAAAGAGCAAGCCCCAGGCCCGCGCCTGCGCGATTGGCGGCGAACTGGTCAGAGACCTGGGCGAAGGGCGCTCCGAGGCGCTCGAGCTGCTCGCGCGTCATCCCCGCGCCGGAGTCGGCGACGACGATGCTAACGCCGTCAAGATCGGCTTCGACGGTGATCGCCACTTCACCGCCCTCGCTTGTGAATTTCAGGGCGTTGGACAGCAGGTTCAGCGTCACCTGCTTGACTGCGCGGGCGTCGGCCCAGGCCGCGGGGGCGTGTCCGACGGACGCCGTGAGCCTCACCCCGGCGTCGGCGGCGCGTTTGGCGACGAGGCGCACGCATTCCTGCAGGATCTTTTCCAGCTCGACTCGCCGGGGCTCGAGTTCGAGTTTGCCGGCCTCGATCTTCGACATGTCGAGAACGTCATCGATCAACTCAAGGAGATGGCGGCCGCTCGAGAGAATGTCTTCGACATATTCCTTGTACTTTTCGTCGCCAAGCGGACCATAAAGCTCCGATCGCATGATCTCTGAAAAGCCGTTTATGGCGTTCAGCGGCGTCCGCAGTTCATGACTCATATTGGCGAGAAACTCGCTCTTGGAGCGGCTCGCCTCCTCGGCGCGATGTTTCTCATGCTCGTATTTCTGCATGGTCTCGGAGAGGGCCGATTGCGAACGCTCCAGGTTTTCGACCGTCTCCTTCAGTTCGCGTTCCTTTTTCTTCTGGGCGCGCGCGCGTCGTCTGAGGTCTGTCACATTGGAGGCGACGCAGACGAGACCGCCTTCGGAGGTTCGGCGCCTCGAAATGTGAAACCATCGATCGCCAGGCAAGGGCACCTCAACACTTCCCTCGCCGCAAGGGGCGTCGGGCGCAAAGTATTGGGTGATGATGTCGCCTCGGGCGCGCGCCAGTTGCGCCGCCTCTATAGGCGAAAGCCCAGCCTTAAGTCCCCGTTCGGGGAAGCGGAAGAGCGAGGTGAAACGCTTGTTCCATACGGCGAGTTTTCCCTGGGCGTCCCAAAGGACGAAGGCTTCCGGGATATTTTCGATCGCGTCCCTTAAGCGGGCTTCGGCGAGAGCGGCGCCGGGCGGCTGGGCCTTGGCGCCCGTGAGATCGAACGCCACGCCTGCGCGCCTGAAGCGCGAAGCGCTTTCGGCGGTCCGCAGATAGATCGCCGACCAGTTGCCAGCCGGATCGCGCAATCGCACCCGCCCTTCGGAGACGCCGCCGGCTTCACCCGTGAAGATAGAGAGGGCGCTGCGAAGGTCGTCGGCATGCACGAGCGCCGAAAGCTCGCGCAGCGAGAAGACCCGGTCGCGCGCGCCGAGTCCCAACGGCTCCAGCAGGGCCCTCGCCAGAGTGACAGTCCGCAGCTTGCCGTCATAAAACCAGGGACTGCACCGGCCGCCGGCGAGCGCTTCCGTATAGGCCTCGAGGGTCCGGACGGCGGCTGCCGCCGCGACCGCGGCCTTGCTCTGCCGCAGAAAAGCGGCAAGCAGGGAGCCGATCACGAGGATGATGGCGCCGAGGATCATCGCATAGCTGATCCAGATGGGCGTTCGAGCGAACATGTCCGCTTCAGGCGCCGCCGCCAGGATCGCTTGCCCATCATCGAGCGGGCGCCAGGCGGCTGCGGACTTGCCGCTTTCAAGATCAAGCACGGCTTGACCCCGGGCGCTGAGTTTGAGCGTCCCGATGGCAGCCGCTTCCAGCGCGTTGCGGTCCGTCGCGCCATAGGCGGCGGTTATGTCGCCGTTCTCGGCGAGCAGGAAAACGGCGGCGCGTCCGCCCGGGTGGCAGGCGGCAAGGGCCTTGCGGGCAGAGGCGCCGGTCATGATGGCCACGTTCATCTGGCCGGCGCAGTCGCTGGCGGCGGCGGCAATGCGCAACGCAGTTTCGGTCCTGCGGGCCTCGGTCTCCTGGCGGAGCTGCAGAAAGATCAGAGTCGCGAGCGCCGCCACAAAGAGACCGGTAAGGATCATGAGCCGTCGAGGCGACAGGCTCTCAACGCGTGCTGAGAGGTCGCCTGTCTTCAGATCGTTCTCCCCCGCCATCGGTGCTCGCAAATACAGGTTCGGCGCGCCCATTCGGCAGGCGGCAGTCCGTCACTTCAACCTATTCCCGTTCGCGCGCGGCTGTCACGTCCGATCTCGACACCGGTCGAGATGTCGGATCAGGGGCTCAGCAGCTTCGTGGCGATCTCGAACAGGTTCGTGGAGACGCCTTTCGTCTCGGCGAGGCGCTCGAGGTTTTTCCCCAGGAGTTCGCGCCGGCCGGGCTCGAGCCGGCGCCAATTGTCGACGGCGGTGACGAGCCGCGCCGCGAGCTGGGGATTGCGCGCGTCGATGGCGCGCACCTCATCGACGAAGAAGGCGTAGCCCGCCCCGTCGGCGCGATGAAAGCCGTCGAGATTCTCCCGCGCGAAGGCGCCGAGCACGGCGCGCACCTTGTTGGGGTTCTTCTCGTCAAAGGCCTCATGCGAGAGGAGGCGGCGCGCTTCGGCAAGGCCTTCCTCGCCAGGCGCCATGGCGCGCCAGGCGAGCCATTTGTTGACGACCAGCGTGTCGCCCTTCCAGCGCGCATAGAAGCGCTCGAGCGCCTCGTGCTTCAAATCGCTCTCGGTCATGGCGAGCGCGGCGGTCGCGGCCGCCTCGTCGGTCATGTTGGCGGCCGCCTTCGCCTGGGCGAGCGCAAGACGGTCCTCGCCCGCCTCGACCAGGAGCGCCAGCGCGGCGTTCTTCAGAGCGCGCTCGCCCGCCTGTTCGGCCGTCGGCGCGAAGGGACGGTTGGGCTTCAGGCTCTCATAGAGGTCGAGAAGATCGGCCTTCATCGCTTCGGCGACGCGCCGGCGCGCGCGCTTGCGCCCGGCGACGATCGCGGCCGGATCGAACGCCTCGCAGGTTCTTGCCAGGTCGGCCGCGCTCGGGCAGCGCAGGAGTTCGGCGGCGAGCGCGCGGTCCGCGCCCTTGATCGAGCGCGCGAGCCCTTGTGCAAAGCGGGCGAGCGCGCTTTCGCTCTCGCCCGGCGCCAGGCGGCTCCCCGCGCCCGCAGCCGCAAGACAGAGGTCGCGCCAGAGATTCTCGGTCGCGGCCCAGCGGTTGAAGAGATCCTCGTCGCGCGCCGCGAGAAAGAGGCGCTCTTCGAGGGAGAGCTCGCGCTCGAGCGCCACGGGCGCCGAAAAGCCCTGCAGCAGCGAGACGATTCCCCGCTCGGAAAAACGCCCAAGGCGGAACGTCTCCTGAGGCGATCGCAGTTCCAGAAGGCCGCTCTTCAGTTTCGCGCCGCTCTTTTCGCCATAGACCGCATAGGCGAGGGGGATATGGCGCGGCGCCTTCTCGTCCTGACCGGGCGTCGGCGCGGTCGCCTGGCTGAGAACGATTTCGAGCTCCCCGTCCGCCTGCGTTTGAGAGGCCGTCACCTTCGGCGTGCCGGCGTCGGAATACCAGCGGCGGAACTGCGTAAGATCGGCGCCGCCGGCGTCCTCCATCGCCCGGACGAAATCCTCAACCGTCGCCGCCGTTCCGTCATGGCGCGCGAAATAGAGGTCGCAGCCCTTGCGGAATTTCTCGGGCCCAAGAAGGGTCTTCATCATGCGGACGACTTCCGCGCCCTTCTCATAGACCGTCGCCGTGTAGAAATTGTCGATTGTGAAATACTGGTCGGGCCGCGGGGGGTGGGCGAGCGGGCCTGCGTCCTCCGGGAACTGCTGGCTCCACAGGCGGCGCACTTCCTTGATCCGCTGCACGGGCGGCGAGCGCATGTCGGAAGAAAACTCCTGATCGCGGAAGACGGTGAAGCCTTCCTTGAGGCAGAGCTGAAACCAGTCTCGGCAGGTGACGCGGTTGCCGGACCAGTTGTGAAAATACTCATGGGCGACAATCCCCTCGATCGCCTCGTAATCCGCGTCTGTCGCGGTCTCTGGCGAGGCGAGCACATAGGCCGAATTGAAGATGTTGAGGCCCTTGTTCTCCATGGCCCCGAAATTGAAATGATCGACAGCGACGATCATGAAGATGTCGAGGTCGTATTCGCGCCCGAATGTCTCCTCATCCCAGCGCATGGCCCGCTTGAGGCTGTCGAGCGTATAGGCGCATTTCTCCGCGTTCTGGGGCTGCACGTAGACCTTCAGCGCCACCTTGCGGCCCGACATGGTGGTGAAGCTGTCTTCCACGGCCGCCAAATCGCCGCCAACCAGCGCGAACAGATAGCAGGGCTTGGGATGAGGATCCTGCCAGACGGCGAAATGCCGTCCCCCCGGCAGGTCGCCTGCCGCGACAGGATTGCCATTGGCCAGCAGTACCGGGCAGTTTGCCTTGTCAGCCTCGATGCGGACGGTGTAACGCGCGAGGACATCCGGCCTATCCAGGAAGTAGGTGATACGGCGGAACCCCTCGGCCTCGCATTGCGTGCAGAACATGCCGTTCGACATATAGAGGCCGGAGAGCGCCGTATTGGCCTCCGGCGCGCAGGCGGTCTTGATTTCAAGGGTGAAGGCGTCAGGAACGTCGGGGATGGTCAGGAACTTGTCATCAACCACATAGCGCCCGCGCGGAAGCGTCTCGCCGTCGAGCATTACCGAAATCAGGTCGAGCGACTCGCCGTTAAGCCTCAAGGGCGCCCCCGCGCCGACGGCGTTGCGGCGCATGTCGAGGCGCGAGGAGACGATGGCGCGCTTGGGGTCGAGCGCGACCTCAAGCCGGACAGAGTCGATGAGGAAGTCGGGCGCTCTGTAGTCGGCGAGGCGGATCGGCGTCGGTGCTATGTCGGTGCGCATGAGGGACCTCGTCCAGGCTTGCGGCGACATGAGCCGCCTCGTTCTCCAAGGTCAAGCCGGCGAGGCGCTTCTTGGATTCGTCGCAACCCGGCGTTATGAGGCCGCTATGAGACATTTCCTGAACACCGCCGACTGGTCGCGCGCCGAATTGCAGGCGCTCATAGACGACGCGCGCGCGCTCAAAGCCTCGCCCTATCGCGACGCGCTGAAGGGCAAGACCATCGCGCTCCTCTTTTTCAACAACTCCCTGCGCACGCGCACCTCCTTCGATGTCGGGGCGCGCCAGCTCGGCGGCCACGCCATCGTGCTCTCGCCGACGGGCGGCATGTGGCCTTTGGAGTTTCGCGAGGGCGCCGTCATGGACGGCGAGGCCGAAGAGCATGTGAAGGAGGCGGCGAAGGTCCTCTCGCGCTATTGCGACCTGATCGGCATCCGCGCCTTCCCGAAATTCCAGAATTGGGAGGAAGACCGCAAGGATGCGATGCTGACCGCCTTTGCGCGCCATAGCGAAGTTCCCGTCATCAACATGGAGACGATCACGCATCCCTGTCAGGAGCTCGCTCATGTCATGGCGCTTCAGGAGCAGTTCGAGCTCGAAGGCCGCCCCGGGCTCGACGGCAAGAAATATCTCCTGACCTGGACTTATCATCCCAAGCCCCTGAACACGGCCGTCGCCAATTCGTCGCTGATGATCGCCGCGAAGTTCGGCTTCGACGTGACGCTCCTCTGTCCGACGCCGGACTACGTGCTGGACGAGCGCTATATGGCGCAGGCGCGCAAGGACTGCGCCGCGAACGGACGCATGCTCACCGTCACTCACGATATTGAAGAGGCCTACAAAGGCGCAGAGGTCGTCTACTGCAAAAGCTGGGGCGCGCTGCCCTTCTTCGGGAACTGGGAGGCGGAGAAGAAGATCCGCGACGGCTTCAAGCATTTCATCGTCGATGAAGGGAAGATGGCCCTGACGCGCGACGCCCTCGTCTCGCACTGCCTCCCCATGCGGCGGAACGTGAAGATGACCGACGCCGTGTTCGATAGTCCCGCCTGCATCGCCTATGGGGAAGCCGAAAACCGCCTGCACGTGCAAAAGGCGATCATGAAGGCGCTGGTGAGATGACCGCCCCCACCATCGCGACGCGCCAGACCATCGTCGAACTCCTCTCCAACATGCAGGACGGCAAGGAGGTGCGCGCCTATCTTCAGCGCTTTT
>CAYTVQ010000063.1:0-7805 GCA_964441615.1 uncultured Caulobacterales bacterium
CGATCTTGCCGCCAAGGGCGCAAAGCCAATCGGCTATTTCCTCGCCTGCGCATGGCCGAGCGGCGTCAAACGGACCGCGATCGAAGACTTTGCGCGCGGCCTCAGGGAAGACCAGACCCGCTACAAGATCGCGCTCTATGGCGGCGATACGACACGGCACGCCGCGGCCGCCGGAGCGCTGACGCTGTCGGCGACATTTTTCGGAGCGGCCCCCCGCAGCGGCATGGTGCGCCGCGACGGGGCAGCCGCCGGCGACGATCTTTTCGTGTCGGGCGCGATCGGCGATGCCGGCCTTGGACTCGCTGCGCTGCAGAAGCTCGAGAAGTTTTCCGCCGCCGACCGCGACTATCTTTCCGGCCGATACCGACTTCCGGAACCGCGCGTGACGCTCGGCGGCGCGCTCCCCGGCCTAGCGAACGCCTCCATCGACGTTTCCGACGGCCTGCTCGCGGATGCTGGTCATCTTGCCGAACGCGCAGGCCTGCGCGTTGAGATCGATGCGGCCTCGATTCCACTGTCTGACGCGACTGCCCGCTGGCTTGCAAGGCAGGAGGACAAGAACGCCGGCTACGGACGGATCGCGTCCTCTGGCGACGACTACGAAATCCTGTTCTCCGCGCCGCCGACCCGCCGCCGCGCCGTTGAAATGGCGGCGGCTCTCTCGAAAACGCCGGTTGCGCGCATCGGGACCTTCGTCAAGGGACGAGGGGTTCGGCTGCTCGACGCGGCCGGCGCCGAGATTGAAGTCAGCGCCGCCGGCTTCGATCATTTCGCGGCATGACTATTCGGCCGCGAGTCTCTCCGCGTTGAACTGAAGCTCGGCGAGGCGGGCATAAAGGCCGCCGCGCGCCATGAGCGCGCGATGCGTTCCCTCATCGACAATGCGGCCCCCGTCCATGACGACGATCTTGTCCGCCGACAAGACGGTCGAAAGGCGGTGCGCGATGACGATCGTGGTGCGGTCTCTTGAAATGCGCTCGAATGCGTCCTGGATCGCGCGCTCGCTTTCGGAGTCGAGCGCCGACGTCGCCTCGTCGAGGAGGAGGATTGGCGCATTGCGCAAGATGGCGCGCGCGATGGCGATGCGCTGGCGCTGGCCGCCGGAGAGCGCTGTCGCATTGGCGCCGAGCGGCGTCGCATAGCCTTCCGGCAGCGCCATGATGAAGTCGTGGGCATTGGCCGCCTTCGCCGCGGCGATGACCTCGGCGTCGCTGGCCTGAGGGCGTCCGTAGCGAATGTTTGACGCCGCGTCGCCGGAGAACAGCGGCGCATTCTGCTGCACGACGGCGATGGCCGAGCGCACCATCGTCGGATCGAGCGCCCTGATATCGACGCCGTCAATGAGAATGCGCCCCTGCTGCGGATCATAGAAGCGAAGCAAGAGCTGAAACATGGTCGATTTGCCCGCGCCCGATGGGCCGACGAGGGCGACTGTCTCGCCTGGCGCGACCGCGACCGTCACGTCGGCAAGGGCCCGCTGCTCGGGGCGCAAGGGATAGGAGAACGCGACCCTGTCGAAACGGATCGCGCCGGCGACGGGCGAGGGGAGGCGCAATGGATTGGCAGGGGCCGCAACTTCCGATGTCGCCGACAGCAGCTCCATCAAACGCTCGGTCGCGCCCGAGGCGCGCATGGTTTCGGCGTAGGTTTCGGTGAGCATGCCGACGCCGCTGACGGCGATGAAGGCGTACATGACGAACTGCGTCATGGCGCCGGGCGTGATGGCGCCGGACTGGACCTGCGTCGCGCCATACCAAAGCACCGCGATCAGCGCGACGAGCACGGACGAGAAGATGAGGGCGGTCATAAAGGCTCGCATCCGGATTCGCCGAAGAGCGACCCTGAATGTGGTCTCGGCGGCCGCTGCGAACGCAGAGCGTTCCTCGTTCTCGCGCGTGAAGGCCTGCACGGTCTCGACAGCCATCAGCGATTCGCTGGCGCGCGCTGACGCGCTCGCCAGACTGTCCTGGCTCGATCGCGACAGGCGCTGCACGCGCCGGCCAAAGAGGATTGCAGGCACGATGAGGAGCGGCCCGACCGCAAGCACCATAAGGCTGAGTTTCGGACTTACCGCGACCATCAGCACGATCGCGCCAAGCGTTGTCGCAACCGTGCGGATCGCAACCGAGACCGCTGATCCCACAAGCGATTCGATCAGGGTCGTGTCGGTGGTGAGCCGCGAGAGCACTTCGCCCGTACGCACATTGGCGTAAAATCCGGGGCTGAGGCCCATCAGATGGTCGAAGACGGCGATGCGCAGATCCGCAACCACGCGCTCGCCGAGCCGGCTGATGAAATAGAAGCGCGCCGCGCTTGCGACGCCGAGAGCCGCCGCGACGGCGATGCCGATCACGAAGTAGCCGGAAAGATCATCCCCGAGCGAAAAGCGTCCGCAGGCGGCGCCCGCTGCGCCCACGAAGCCGCAATCGACCAGAATCCTGAACGCCGCCGGCATCGCCAGCGTCAAGGCTGACGCGGCGATCAGAAAGACGATGAATCCGGTGAGAAGACCCGGGTAACGCAGGATGAAGGGGATGAGCTTCGCCAGCGGCTTCAAGGACCGCGCCTTGGCGCGGGCGCCCGCTTCCTGTTCGATGGCTGCAGCAAAGGCGCTGCCCCGCGCTTCATCGGCGGGGTCGCGCTGGGGAATCGCGGACGGATCGGCCATGGCAGGACCTTCGGAACAAGACGGTGGATTTAAGGCGTCGCGGGGGCGACGCAACCGACATTCGGCCGGCTTGCCGCACCCGCCGCCATGGCGTAGAGAGCGGCCCTTCAAAAGAAGGCGGGCCCTGCCTATCTGGGCGTCGCCGCACCGGAAGCCCCATGGTCCCAGTCATCCTCGCCATTCATTCGCTTATCATTCTCGCGCTGATCGGGGTGGTGCTCCTGCAGCGGTCGGAAGGCGGGGCGGCCTTGAGCGCCGGGAACTTCATGACGGGGCGCGGCACGGCCAATGCGCTGACCCGCACGACTTCGATACTCGCCGCCCTCTTTTTTACGACATCGCTGGTTCTGGCGATCATCGCCGCCCGTGGCGAAAAGGAGCGGTCCCTGATCGAGCAGATGACCGGCGTTCCGGGAACAGCCGGCAAGACTCCGACCTCGACCCAGGATCTTCTGAAGTCGCTTGGGGCCGAGGAACCGGCCGATGCGGCCGCCGGGCGGGCGCCAGCGGCGGCGCCCGATGCACAACCTGCGCCGGCTGAGCCGGGCGCCGAATCGGCTCCCGCCGCTGAAGAGCCTCAACCGCCCCAGTAACCGCCCGCGGCGGCTTTCGCTTTGGCGCCGCGCCGAATCCCGGTTATGACGGGCTCCCATGGCGCGGTACATCTTCATCACCGGCGGCGTGGTTTCCTCCTTGGGAAAAGGCGTTGCGGCGGCGGCTCTGGCGGCTCTGCTGCAGGCGCGCGGCTACCGTGTGCGCCTGCGCAAGCTCGATCCCTATCTCAATGTCGATCCGGGCACGATGAGCCCCTATCAGCACGGCGAAGTCTTCGTCACCGACGACGGCGCGGAAGCCGACCTCGATCTCGGCCATTACGAGCGCTTCACGGGGGTTTCCGCGAGCAGAGGGGACAATGTCACCACGGGGCGCATCTATTCCACCATCATCGAACGCGAGCGGCGCGGCGACTATCTCGGCGCAACGGTGCAGGTCATTCCCCATGTCACCGACGCCATCAAGGCTTTCGTGCTCGCCGATCCCGGCCCCGCCGATTTCGTGATCTGCGAGATCGGCGGCACGGTCGGCGACATCGAAGGCCTGCCTTTCTTCGAGGCGATCCGCCAGCTTGGCAACGAATTGCCGCGCGGCCAGGCTGTCTACGTCCATCTGACGCTGATGCCCTATATTCCTTCGGCCGGCGAGCTGAAGACCAAGCCGACGCAGCATTCGGTGAAGGAGCTGCGCTCCATCGGCATCCAGCCCGACGTGCTGCTGGTGCGCGCCGATCGGGATATTCCGCCTTCGGAGAAAAAGAAGATCGCGCTCTTCTGCAATGTGCGCCCGTCCGCGGTCGTGCAGGCGCTCGACGCGCGCACCATCTACGAAGTGCCGCTCATGTATCACGCCGAACGCTTCGATGACGAGGTGCTTGCGGCGTTCGCCATCGCCGACGCGCCGCCCCCGGATCTCCAGCGCTGGGAGACGATCGTCGAGCGCATCATGCGCCCGGACGGCGAGGCGACCATCGCCGTCGTCGGCAAATACACGGTCCTGAAGGACGCCTACAAGTCCCTGATCGAGGCGATCGCCCACGGCGGCATCGCCAATAATGTCCGTGTCACGATCAAATGGATTGACGCCTCCGTGTTCGAGAGCGAAGACATCGCCGTCTCCGAGCTCGAGGGCGTGCACGGCATCCTGGTGCCGGGCGGGTTCGGAGAACGCGGCTCCGAGGGAAAGATCCTTGCGGCGAAGTTCGCCCGCGAGCGCGGCGTTCCCTATTTCGGCATCTGCTTCGGCATGCAGATGGCGGTGATCGAGGCGGCGCGCAACCTGCTCGGCGAACCCGCAGCGACGTCCTCGGAATTCGGTCCGCACGGCAAGCCGATCGTCGGCCTCATGACCGAGTGGACGCGCGGCAATATGCGCGAGACCCGCGCCGCCGGCGGCGATCTCGGCGGCACCATGCGGCTCGGCGCCTATCCGGCGCGGCTGCGCCCGGGAAGCCGGGCCGCCGAAGCCTATGGCGCGCTCGAGATCTCGGAGCGCCACCGTCATCGCTATGAAGTCGATATGGCGTGGGCGGAGCGCCTTGAAAAGGCCGGCGTCATCTTCTCCGGCGTCTCGCCCGACGGCGCGCTCCCGGAGATTCTCGAAATTCCCGCGCATCCCTGGTTCGTCGGCGTGCAGTTCCATCCCGAGCTGAAGTCGCGACCCTTCGAACCGCACCCCCTGTTCGCGGCTTTCATCAGGGCCTCTGTCGCCCGCTCGCGCCTGGTGTGAGCCTGGCCGTTCGCCGAATAAATGATCAGTATACAGAATATGACGCCCGCAAGCGCGGCGGGCGCGGATCAGCCGCCTACTCTGCCTGTTTCCTCCCGAATTTTTCGCCGAAATAGTCCCCTTCGTTCCAGCGCGGCGCAAGGTCGTCATTGGCGACGCGTTCGGCGAGCCGGGCGTTGAGATCGGCGAAGAGCGCGGCCGAGGCCCAGTCGATCGGCAGCTTCAGATCGTCAGAGGGGCGGTGATAGTGCGTCTTCATGAATTCACGGAAGATCTTCTCGCCGTCATTCTGGACGCCGGTGAACAGGAAAACGGCCGGCGCGCCCTGTTCGACCACGAAGCTGAAATGATCGGAGCGCGCGAAGATGCCTTCCTCGGGATAGGGGTCGGGGGTGAGCGCGAGCCCCATCTCGCCCGCGGTCTTCTCGATCAGCGGCCCAAGCGAGGAGCGTTCTGCCCCGAAGCCGATGATGTCGGCGAGCGGAAACAGGGTGAGCGGCATGTCGAGATTGACGACGCCGACGATGCGCCGTCCCCCAAGCGGCGGATTTTTCGCGAAATATTTCGAGCCGAGAAGGCCCATCTCCTCGCCGGTGAAAGCGACGAAGACGAGGCTGCGGCGGAGCTTCGCCTTCTTCAGCCGCTTCGCCGTCTCGATCAGCATCGAGACGCCGATGGCGTTGTCCATGGCCCCGTTGCGGATCGCGTCCTCGCCTTCCTTCGCGTTCCGGCGCACGCCGAGATGGTCGAGATGCGCGCCGATGATCACGACTTCGTTCTTCAGCGCCGGATCCGTCCCTTCCAGAAGCCCGACGACATTGACGCTGTCGACCCGCCGGATGCGGGTCGCGCCGTTCAGGCGCGCCATCGCCGGCATTTCGAAAGCGTGCAGGGGCGCGCCCTTGGCCTCCTGCTCCTGAAGCGCCTCGAACGTGGTCGCGGCCGAGGCGAAGAGCGCGCGCGCGCCCACAACGCTCATGCGCGCCGAAGCGGCGATTCCGGGCGCGGCGACATGGGCAAGGCCGCTGGCGCCGACGAACGCCGCGCCTGGATCGCCCGCCCGTTCGACCGCGCGGGCGAAGGGCGACTGCGCCTCGCTCTCGCGCGTCGGCACGGTGAGAAGGCCGACGGCGCCGCGCGCGGCCGCCGTCTCGCGCTTCACCTCCGTCGAGCCGAGATAGGCGCGCTTCGTTCCGTCGAAGAGTTTCGGCGCGCCGGAAAACACGACGACGATTTTTCCCCGGGCGTCGATCGCTCCGTAATCGTCATATCCCGTTTCGTCATCGACGACGCCATAGCCGGCGAAGACGAGAGGCGCCGTGATGTCGTAGGCCTCGCGATCGACCGGCTTGGCCGCGATGAAGTCCTCGAGTTCGGCGAGAACCCTCGCCCGACCGGGCACGATAAGCTCGAAGGACGCGGTGGTGAATTCGCGCCGCGCGGTCACCAGCGGAACCTTCTGGCGCCAGGCGCCGTCGGCGCCGGGCTTCAGGCCCGCTCTTTTGAACGCTCGGGCGACATATTGCGCAGACGCCTCAAATCCCTCGGTTCCGGGTTCGCGCCCCGCGCGCGCGTCGTCCGCGAGATAGACGACATGGGCCTTGAGGTTGTCGGGCGATCCTGGCGCGGCGGCGGCGGGAAGGGCGAGGAGAGCAAGGACGGAAAGGATCAGGCGGCGCATGAGGGAGCTTTCGTGAGCGTTTCTGGGGGCAATAGGCGCCGGGCGAGGGCCGCTTCGCAATGGGAGACGGTATGGGGGGTTGACGGCGGCCAGCCCCATGTGACCTTCCCGCAACCCAAGGATTTTCGGGCGGCGGGGCCTGTTGGCGGATGGTAAATCGCCGTGTAGGATGGCGCTGAGTGGGGATGTGTATGAAAAAACTGACTCTGCTGTCTGCCGCCGCCGCCGGGCTTTTTGCGGGGGCGGCGTTCGCCGCTCCGAACGGCGAGGGGCCTGACCCTGACGGGGACTCCAATCCGGCCGTGAACACGCGCCTCTTTGCGCGCATCGGCGACGCCGCCGAAGCGGCGCTCGATCCGCCCTTCCAGATCGCGACTTTCGAGGCCGCCCGCACCAGGCACGGCGAGACGGTGAAGGAAGAGAAGGTCGGCGAGCGCAAAATCAGTTTCTCGGGCGGGCTCTCGCGCCAGATCTGCAAGGGTCAGCTCTATTTCCGTTACGATACCCAATGCACCTATATGGCCGCGCCGAGCGGCGAGATGGCGGCGCTCTATCGCGACGAATGGGGTCGCCCGCTGAAAGTGAAATTCGAGCAGCCCGTCTGCGCCATGGCGCTCGCGGCCTATCCGACCGGGGGCCGGGAGGGCGAGCGCTACCGGATCGAGCTTCAGCCCTATGACGCTGAAGACAAGAAGCTCGACAAGGTCGCCTACGAGTTTACCTGGACCAACGACACCTATCGCTGGCGGCTGATGGCCGGGGCCTTTTTCGGCGCCAGGCAGGCGGCGCGCATCGATGTGAACATGGCCTCGCTCAGCGATTCGAGCAAAGTCGTGCGTTTCCTGATCGACGATGTCGCCTTCATCGAGAGCGATTGCGTGCAGGTGCAGGACGACATGCGCGCCGAACTCGTCGAGGCCGGCGCCAAGCCCTTTGTCGTGACCCCGCCGGTCGACTGAAGCGGACATCATCGGCAAGCCGAGGCGCCGCCGCGAAGCCGGCGGCGCTTTCGTTTTGGACGGCGGGACAGCGCTCGCCCCTCTCCCCTGCGGGGGCGAGGGGAAGAGGGCGCGGCCGGCGCTTTCCTCCGTATACAGTTCAATGGCCCATGGCGATTCAGGGAGTCGCCGCCATTCTCGCTCCCCTCTCCCGCGATTGAAAACGGGAGAGGGG
>CAYTVQ010000063.1:7905-11855 GCA_964441615.1 uncultured Caulobacterales bacterium
GGGGGCGAGGGGAAGAGAGCGCGGCATGGGCTGAATCATGCAGCCTCACGCCGCGACCGCCGCGCGCGCGACGATCCTCGCGGCGTCGATCTTCGCGGTGACGGCGCCATAAGCGAGGCTGCGCTCCTGTTCGTCGAGCCGCGCGGCGCAGAAGGCGTCGAACACGAAGTCGGGCGCCGAGATCCGCAGCGCCGCGGCCTCAAGGGCCAGCGCCATGTCCTCGGCGAAGGCGCGCGCCGTCGCCTCATTGAGGGCGCCCGGCTCGAACCAGCCTTCGAGGCGCCGCACATGCGCCGCAAGATGCGCATTGTCGCGCGCCGCCGCCGCGATCTCGGCCCTGACCGCCGCGAGGCTCTCCGGCTCGCGGCTGATCGCGCGCAGGATGTCGAGCGCAATGACATTGCCCGAACCTTCCCAGATCGAATTCAGGGGCGCGGCGCGATAGATGCGCGGCATCGGGCCTTCCTCGATGAAGCCGGCGCCGCCGAGGCATTCGAGCGCCTCATAGGCCGCGCCCGGCGCGCGCTTGCAGGTCCAGTATTTGGCGATCGGCGTCGCGAGGCGCGCAAAGGCGCGTTCGGAGTCGTCCGTAGACGATCTGTCGAAGGCGCGCGCGACGCGGAACGCAATCGCGACCGCCGCTTCCGTTTCAAGGGCGAGATCGGCGAGCACCATGGCCATGGCCGGCTGGTCTATGAGCTTCTTCTGGAAGGCGCTGCGGTGCGCCGCATGCCAGAGCGCCTGCGCGAGCCCGGCGCGCATGTTGCCGGCCGAGCCGACGATGCAGTCGAGGCGCGTCAGCTGCACCATCTCGATGATGGTGCGAACGCCGCGCCCCTCCTCGCCGACGCGCAAGGCGTAGGCGCCGTGATATTCGATCTCGGAGGAGGCGTTGGAGCGGTCGCCGAGCTTGTCTTTGAGGCGCATGACATGGAAGGCGTTGCGGGTGCCGTCAGGGCGCCAGCGCGGAACGAGGAAGCAGGTGAGCCCGGCTTCGGTCTGCGCCAGCGTCAGGAAGGCGTCGCACATGGGCGCCGAGCAGAACCATTTGTGTCCGGACAGTTCGTAGACGCCGTTTCCCATACCATGGGCGCGCGTCGAATTGGCGCGCACGTCCGAGCCGCCCTGCTTTTCGGTCATGGCCATGCCGAGCGTCGCGGCGCGCTTCTCGGAAGCGGGGATGAAGCGCGGATCATAGTCGAGGGTCGTCGCGCGCGGCTCCCATTCCTTCGCGACGTGAGGCTCGGCCCTGAGCGCCGGGATCGCGGCGTAGGTCATCGACATGGGGCAGCAGGGGCCGCCATCGGCCTGGCCCATCAGGAACATGAGGCCGGCGTGCAGCACATGCCCCGCCTCTTTCGCGCGCCAGGCGGCGGCCGCGACGCCGGCCTTGAGCCCGAGCGCCATCAGCCGGTGATAGGCCTCGTGATATTCGACCTCGTCGAGGCGCTGGCCGTAGCGGTCGAAAGTTTTGAGCTGCGGCGGATATTTCTGCGCGAGCGCGCCCCATTCGATGACTTCCGCCGAGCCGCAGCGGGCGCCGAATTCGGAGAGGGCGCGCGCGTGGGCGGCGCCGCCGAATTTCATGACCGCGTCCTTCAGGGCCCGGTGGCTCTCGTAAAGATTGACGTCCTCGAGCGGCGGCGGCTGGTTCGTCACCTCATGGGTGGCGAGACGGGTATGCGGATTGCGCGGGGCCATGGCGGGTGCTCCTCTTTGCGTAGGAGGATAAGCGAAAGCGTGCACGTCCGCAGCAGCGCGCGGCAGCAGCAGCAGGCGGCAGGCAGGCGCAGGCGGCGAAGCCTCTCTCCTCCCGCTCGTCCCGGCGAAGGCCGGAACCTGGAAATCGGGGGCATGGACCGGAAGCCTTCATGGACATGACGAGCCTGTCGCGCGCTTTCGTCCTGGCGTCGGGCCCCGGCTTGCGCCGGGGCTCGGCGGATCAGCTTCACAGCATCGCCCGCGCTGGAAGTCCGGCGCCGACTGCATCGGAGATCTGCGCGACCTCGAAGAAGGCGCCCGCCGGCGGGCCGCCGGGGCCGAAATCGGCGATCGCCATAAGGTCGGTATACAGAGTAAATGGCCGCCCGTAAGGGTCTCCGCCCTCCGACGCAGGCGGGAAGGGCGGCTCGACCTCGATGACGCGCAGCGCCGCGGCGCCCGGCGCGCCGGAGAAGATCGAAACGCGGTAGCGCTCGCGCGCTTCCGCGAGAGGGACCTCGCTCTCCCAGCCGTCGCCGCCGCTCCGCGTCCGCCTGATCCATGAAAAGCGTCTTGCGCCCGCGATCTTCTCCGACCGCGCATGCGCAGGCGCGAGAGGCTTCAGGTTCCGCGCCGTCAGCACCACGGACTTTTGCGCAAAGCTCGACGCTTCGGGCCGGGCGCTCTCCGGCCCCGCGCGGAATTCGAGCGGCAGGCCGCGCGCATCGAGCGGCCAGTCGGCCTCGGCGAGCGCGGCGTTGAGGACGACGACGCGCGCGCCGGCGGCCGCGCCGAGGGCGGCGCAGTCCTCCGCGCCCTTCTGGCCGCGCAGGAGCCGCGCGAGCGTCCAGACGCCGTCGGCCCCGAGCGCAGCGGTCTCGAACTGAAGAATTTCCCAGCCCGCCGCGGTCTCGACGGCGAGCGCATTCGCCCCGGCGAAGACTTCCTCTTCGCTCTTCGAGGACAGGGCGCCGAAACTCATCCGTACCCGGAGCGAGGATTCGATGCGGCGTCCCGACGCCGCCGGGGGCAGGGCCGCGTCGAGCCGGCCCATGCTCGCCCGCGCCTCGGCAAGGCCCGAAATCTCGAAGCCGGACGGGCCGTCGCGATAGAGCGCGACGCCGCCCGGCCAGGGGTCCGAGAAGGCGGCGAGGAGCGCTGCGCCTTCCGTCTCGCCGCCGATCAGCGGCAGGTCCAGCACCTCGAACAGCGGCGGGGCGAATTCGGGGGGCGCCGCGGGCGGGCGGAAGGCCAGAACCCCCGGCGACGCCGCCTCGACCGAGGGATGGGCGCGCACGGCCTCGACCAGCCGCGCGGCGCGGTCCTCGATCTCGACGATGCGCCAGCGGGCGCCGTCGAGAAACACGACGTCGCCGGGTTCGAGCGCGGCGAGCGACGGCGGCAGCGCGAATCTCGCGCTCGCCCGCGCGACTTCGGCGTCGGCGAGCAGCGCGCGCGCCCGGGCGAGGGCCCCCGCTTCGTCGAGGACGGCGGGCGCCTCGAGCGAAATCTCCTGGCGGCGCACGCCATCGGGCGCGCGCGCCTCGACGGTCGCGGGCGCGTAGTCGCGGCCCTCGTCGATGAAGGAGAGACGCAGCGCAGCCGGCAGGTCGGAGAGCTGGGCGAAGGTCGCGGCGACGGCGCCTTTCTCGTTTTCGACCAGCGCGGCCTGGTCAAGAATGAGCGCGGGCTGCGCGCCCTTCGGCTGGAAGCGCAGGCCGGCCGCCGTCTCCACGCAGTCAAAGCGGAAAAGCTCCGCCAGCGGAGAAAGCGCGTCGCGCGGCGACATGGGGCGATCGACCACATAGCCCGTGACCGACCCCGAAAGCGCCGAGGCGTCGGCTGGGGCGCCGGCAAGAGCGGTCGCGAGCAGATCGAGCGGCGCGCGCCCGAGGCGGCCGTTCAGCCAGTGGCCGCGCGCCCAGTTGGCGCCGTCGCCCCAGACCTCGCCGAGGGCCGGAAAGAAGGGATAGGGCCGCGCGTCAAAGGCGTAGACATGAATGCGCAGCGCGTCGATCATGTGTCCGCTGTAGACGGATGAAACCGGATTGTTTGCGTCCTCGCCCCAGTAGGCGATCAGCGCTTCCGCATAGCGGCGCAGCGCGAGGTCGTCGCGGGCGCCGGTCGAGAAGGCCGGCAGGCGGCTCTCCGAGCTTTTCGGATCGATGAAGAGATTGGGCTCGTTCGCGCCCTTGTCCACGGCGGGGCAGCCGGTTTCGGCGAAGAGGACGGGCTTGCTTTCCGGGATC
>CAYTVQ010000064.1:0-11846 GCA_964441615.1 uncultured Caulobacterales bacterium
GACGCGAAACCAGGTGATCGCCGACATGTCGGCGCGCTCGACATAACGGCCGCGCACAGGAGGGAGATCGGCGATGATCGTCATGCGCCGCCGCCCGTAGTGAAATCCTGCATCTTCCGCGATTTCCCTCCCCCCCTCCTTGAGGGGGGGCAGGGGGGGAGCCTCTCCGCGAGTCCGAACCGTTGTGTTGAGGCGCCGCGCCGATAGCGCGCGTCATTATAAGTGCGCGACCGCCGGCGAGGCTCTCCCCCTACCCCCCCTCGCCTTCGGCAAAGGGGGGAGCTTCGCGGCCGCCGTCGAAACGACGACAGCAGCGCGCTAAAGCTTCTTGAGCGCATCCGCCAAACCGTTCGCATACTTCGTAATGTCGCCGGCGCCGAGGCAGACGACATAGTCGCCGGGCTCGGCGGCTTCGGCGATGAGGCGCGGCAGGTCGTCGAAGGAGGGAAGCGCCTTCACGTTGCGGTGGCCATGGGAGATGGCGCCGGCGACGAGCGCGTCGCGCGTGATCCCCTCGATCGGCGCCTCGCCCGCCGTATATATGTCGGCGATGAGGGCGACATCGGCGTCGTTCATGCAGGCGCAGAATTCGTCGAAGAGGTCGCGCACGCGCGTGAAACGGTGCGGCTGGATGACGGCGATGACCTTGCCGCCCGTCACATTGCGCGCGGCGCGCAGGACCGCGGCGATCTCGACCGGATGGTGGCCGTAATCGTCGATGATGGTGACGCCCTTCCACTCGCCGGCCTTGGTGAAGCGGCGCTTGACGCCCGAGAACTTGGCGAAGGCTGACTTGATCGCCGCCTCGCCGACGCCGAGGCGGCGCGCGACGGCCGCGGCCGCCAGGGAGTTCAGCACATTGTGCATCCCGGGCATGGGGAGGCGCGCATCGACGATTCGCGCCGCCTCCTCGGTTCGTCCGGACTGGGTGCGCTCGCGGAAGACGATGTCGTAGCGGGCGATCCCCTTTTCAAAGGAGATGTTTTCGGCGCGCACATCCGCCTGCGGGTTGACGCCATAGGTGATAAGCCGCCGGTCGGTCACGCGGCCGACGAGGGCCTGCACCTCCGGGTGATCGAGACAGACGACGCCGAAACCGTAGAAGGGCGCATTCTCGATGAACTGGTCGAATCCGCGCTTCAGTGCGTCAAAGCCGCCCCAGTGTTCGAGATGTTCGGGATCGATGTTGGTGACGACCGCGACCGTGGTCGGCAGGCGGAGGAAGGAGCCGTCGCTCTCATCCGCCTCGACGACCATCCAGTCGCCCTCGCCGATGCGCGCATTCGTGCCATAGGCGTTGATGACGCCGCCATTGATGACGGTCGGGTCCATCCCCGCTTCGTCGAGCAGCGCCGCGACCATGGTCGTCGTCGTCGTCTTGCCATGCGTCCCCGCGACCGAAATCGTCCATTTGAGCCTCATCAGCTCAGCCAGCATGTCGGCGCGCCTGACGACGGGAATATGCCGTGCGCGGGCCGCAAGGACCTCAGGATTGTCGCGCTGGACCGCGGTCGAGACCACGATCGCGTCGGCGCCTTCTACATTCTCCGGACGGTGTCCGATGAATACGTCGACGCCCTTGTCGCGCAGCCGCAGCACGTTGGCGCTTTCGGATATGTCCGAACCGCGCACGTCATAGCCGAGATTGTGCATCACCTCGGCGATGCCCGACATGCCGATGCCGCCGATGCCGATAAAGTGCACGACGCCGACATCGAAGGGCAGTCGGATCTTGATCTTGCGCGACTCTTTCATGCGGCTTTCCTGCTCGCCCCGGCGGCCATCTCCTCGACGAGATTGGCGAGGGCTTTAGCGGCGCCGGCGCGCACGCGCCCTTTCGTCGCCGACGCCATGACAGAGAGGCGCGCCGGGTCGGCAAGGAGCGGCTCCAGCACCAATCTTAACCGCTCCATTGTAAAGTCTTTTTCCGGCAGAAGAATGGCGGCCCCGGAATCGGCCAGCGCGCGCGCATTGCCGGTCTGGTGGTCGTCCATGGCGATGGCGAGCGGAACGAGGATGGACGGCCGGCCGATCGTGGCGATTTCCGTGACCGTCGAGGCGCCCGCGCGGGCGATCACGAGATGCGACGCGGCGATCCGCGAAGGAAGGTCGGTGAAGAACGGTGCGATTTCCGCCGCGACGTCCGCCGCCGCATAGGCGGTCCTTACGCTGTCGATCTCATTTTCGCGAACCTGCTGCGCCACGCGGAGGCGCCGCCTCAACGCCTCGGGCAGGCCGGAGACGGCCTCCGGCGCAACCCGGGAGAATATCGACGCGCCCTGGCTGCCGCCAAAGATCAGCAGATTGACAGGACCGGCTGAACCCGGAGGCGAATAAGGGGCCCCGGCGAGCGCGGCTGCCGCGTCGCGCAAGGGATTGCCGACCTCCACCCGGCGCGCGGCGGCGGGCGCCTTCTCCAGCACCGGGAAGGCATGCGCGAGAAAGGCGGCGTCCGAAGCGAGCATGCGGTTGGTGCGGCCGAGAACGCCATTCTGTTCGTGGAGGCCGTAAGGGATCCGCATCAGCGCCGCCGCCTTCATCGCCGGGAAGGACGGATAGCCGCCGAAGCCGACCGCCGCTGATATTTTCCGCCTACGGAACTCCTTCAACGCCGTCATGAGCCCTCCCGCCAGCGAGGCCGCGGCGAAGGCCTTGGCGATCGGACCGCCGATCGATGGACTCTTCGCCGATATCTCGAAGCGCTCGTCGGCGGGAAATTTCTCGGCGTAGCGGGCGCCGCGCGCATCCGTGACGAGGAGGATCCGCCAGCCGCGCCGCCTGAGCTCCTGCGCGAGGGCCTCGGCCGGAAAGAGATGTCCGCCGGTCCCGCCCGCCGCGAGCGCAATAAGACCCAAGCCGCTCACGGCATGAACTCCCGGCGCCGGCGCGCCATCTGGGGCGTGCGCGTGAGCGCCAGCGCAAGCCCTAGCGTCAGACCGGCCGCGAGGAGCGACGAGCCGCCATAGGAGACGAACGGGAGCGTCATGCCTTTCGCCGGCATGGCGCGAAGCGCGACTCCCATATTGACGAGACCCTGGAGGCCGATCTGCGCCGCCAGTCCCGCCACGGCGCATTGCGCGAAGAGGCTCTTCTGGTTCACCGCGCCAAAAAGCAGACGCACTGTCAGCGCGCCAAACAGCAGGAGAACCACGAGGCACAGGACAAAACCGAATTCCTCGCCGGCGACCGCGAAAATATAGTCCGTATGCGCATCGGGAAGCTGCATCTTGAGAGTCGCCCCCTCGCCGCCCTGACCGAAGGCGCCGCCATGGGCGATGGCTTCGATCGACTTCTGCGACTGATAGGCGGCGGCGCTGCCTTCGGGATTGAGGAAGGCGTCGATGCGGCGCGCCAGATGCGGCGAGAAAAAGTAGCCGGCGACGAGAGCGCCAACGCCGCCAGCCCCGATGACGCCGAGAGCGAGGAGATTGGCGCCAACCACGAAGAACATCGTCATCCAGATGGCGGTCAGGAGGACCGCCTGGCCATAATCCGGCTGCGCCACAAGCATCGTCATCAACATGACGTAGAGCCCGCCAGCGATAATGGCCCCGGGGAAACGCTTGTTGCGCGCGCCTTCGGCCAGCATCCAGGCGGCGGCGACAGTAAAGCCCGGCTTTACGAACTCCGAGGGCTGCAGGCCGAACGCGCCAATTGAAAACCAGCGCCTGGCCCCGTTGATCTCCGGCGCAAAGAGCAGGGCCGCGCCAAGCAATACCAATGCCGCTCCGAAGACTGCGACGCCGACGCGGCGCGCGCCCAGGGGAGAGAGCAGCGAGACGCCGATCATCAGAGCGAGGGCCGGCCCCATGAACAAGAGCTGGCGCAAGGGGAAATGGAACTCATTCTCGATCCTCAGCCGCTGCGCGGCGGCCGGACCGGCCGCGGTGAGAATGACGAGTCCGATTACGACGATTGCTGCAATCAGCGCCAGCGTCACGCGATCGACTGACCAGAACCAGCGCGCCAGCGGCGAGGCGTCTATGCGCGAGGGCGCCTTCATGCCGCCTCGCCGGCGCGCGCCGCCTTCTGCACGATGCGGCGGAAGATTTCGCCGCGCTCCTCAAAATTCCTGAACTGATCGTACGATGCACAGGCGGGCGACAGCAGCACGACCGGCGCGTCGCCGCCGCTGGTCGCCGCATCGCGGCCTGCACGCGCGGTCGCCGCCGCGAGGTCGCCGCACTGAATGCAGGGCACGGCGCCGGCGAGCTGCGCCTCGAAGGCCTTCGCCGCTTCGCCGATCAGATAGGCGCCGCGCACCTTCTTCATCAGCGGCCGGAGCGATTCGACGCCGCCTTCCTTCGGCTTGCCGCCGGCGATCCAGTAGATGTCGTCATAGGATTTGAGCGCGCGGGATGCTGCATCTGCGTTGGTGGCCTTCGAATCGTTCACATAAAGGACGCGGCCGATGCGACCGACGATCTCCATGCGATGCGGCAGTCCTTCGAACCGCTCCATGAGGCGAACCGCGATCGCCGGCGAGACGCCCATCGCCATGGCGGCGGCCAGCGCCGCCGCCGCGTTCTGCCAGTTGTGCTGACCGCGCAGCGAAGCGATGTGCGATATGTCGCCAGCCTCGCCCGTCTTGCCGTCGAGATTGTAGAAGAGCTTGCCGGCGAGCGCGAAGACTCCGCGGCCGAGCGCGCCCTCGGCGGAGACCGGCGCAAGCGTCGCCTTTCCGCTTACGGACAATTCTGCGCACATGGCCTGGCTCAGGGGATCGTCGACGCCGACGATCGCCCAGTCGCCGGCGCGCTGATTGAGGAAGATTCGCTTCTTGGAGGCGGCGTAGCCGGCCATGTCGCCATGCCGGTCGAGATGGTCCGGCGAGAGATTGAGCATCACCGCCACATTGGCGCGCAGCGACGCGCAAAGGTCCAGCTGGAACGAGGACAGCTCGAGCACATAGACGATGTCCGCCGACGGGGCCGGAAGCGACAGAACGGGCACGCCGATATTGCCGCCGACCGCGGCGTTGAGGCCCGACTCCTTGAGAATTCGCCCGATCAGCGCCGTCGTCGTGGACTTGCCGTTGGAGCCGGTGACCGCGACGACCTTCGGCCGCTGCGATTCCGGCAGGGCCTCTATGGCGCGCGCGAACAGCTCGATATCGCCGACGATCTCGACGCCCTCGCGCTGCGCCTTTGTCACCATGGCGTGGGGCTTTGGATGGGTCAGCGGCACGCCGGGCGACAGGACCAGGGCGGAAAGCTCTGCCCACGGCCATTGCCTGGGATGTTCCGCACGGTACTCCGTATTCCTTGTTTTTTCGCGCGCCTCAGCATTCTCGTCGAAAGTGTAGACCTGCGCTCCGGAAGCGACGAGGGCTTCCGCCGCCGACACGCCGGTCGCGCCGAGGCCGAAGACGCCGACTTTCTGCTTCGCCATGCGGGGGATCGTGATCATGCCCCTCCCCTATCTCAGTTTCAGAGTCGCAAGGCCGATCATCGCGAGGATGAAGGCGATGATCCAGAAGCGGATGACGATGGTCGACTCTTTCCAGCCGAGCTGCTCGAAATGGTGGTGGATCGGCGCCATCTTGAAGACGCGCTTGCCGGTCAGCTTGAACGAGGCGATCTGGATCATCACGGAGAGGCCCTCGAGCACGAAGAGGCCGCCGACGATGGCGAGGACGATTTCATGCTTGGCGGCGACAGCCATCGACCCGATGGCGCCGCCGAGCGCGAGCGAGCCCGTATCGCCCATGAAGATCGCCGCGGGCGGCGCGTTGAACCACAGAAAGCCGAGGCCGGCGCCGACGATGGCCGCGCAGATGACCGCAAGCTCTCCCACGCCCGGGACATAAGGCACGCCGAGATATCCGGCATAGATGGCGTTGCCGACGAGATAGGCGATCAGCGCATAGGCGCCGGCTGCGATCATCACCGGCACCGTCGCGAGTCCGTCGAGGCCGTCGGTCAGATTGACCGTGTTCGAGGCGCCGACGATCACAAAGGCGGCGAAGGGTATGAAGAAGACGCCGAGCGGAATGAAGAAGTCCTTGAAGAACGGCACCGGCACCGAGGACTCAAGGCCGGCCGGCGCCGCCGGGTCGGCGGCCAGCGTCGTCATGCAGAACCAGGCGGCGAGCAATGCGACCGCGAACTGGAATACGAGCTTGAGGCTGCCGACGACGCCCGAAGCCTTCTGCTTCGTCACTTTGAGATAATCATCGACGAAGCCGAGCCCGCCATAGGCGAGCGTTACGCCGAGCACGATCCACACATAAGGATTGTCGAGGCGGGCCCAGAGCAGGATGCCGGCGCACATCGAGATCAGAATGAGCACGCCGCCCATGGTCGGCGTTCCGGCCTTCGAGATGATGTGGCTTTGCGGGCCGTCCTGGCGGATGGGCTGGCCGCGGCCCTGCTTTCTGCGCATCCAGCGGATGAGCGGCGGGCCCATCAGGAACGCGATGACAAGCGCCGTCATGACTGCGCCGCCCGCCCTGAACGTCAGATAACGGAACAAGTTGAAGAGCTGAAAATCATCCGCAAACGGAGTCAGCAGGTGGTAAAGCATGGGCCCTTCAGAATCCTCGAGAGGCTTCGGCGGCTTTCAGCCGGCCGGAGTCGTTCGTTTCCAGCGCTCGTGCGACGAGGCTCACCTTAGAGCCGTTCGATCCCTTGACCATCACAATATCGCCGTCCTGCAGCTCGGCGAGGACTGCGCCGAGGAGATCGGATGCGGCGGGCGCAGCGGCGGCGCGCATGGCGGCGGGCGCGGCGTCGAAGAGATGACGCATCAGCGGCCCGGCGACAAAGAGCCGGTCCACGCGCGCCGCCGCAAGTCCGGCCGCGAGAGAAGCGTGGAGGCCCGGGCCCTTGGGGCCGAGTTCGAGCATATCGCCCAGTACGGCGATGCGCCGGCCCTTCCCGCGCGGCTTTGTTGCGCCCAACAGCGCGAACGCCGCCGCCATCGAGGCCGGATTGGCGTTATAGCTCTCGTCGATGAGGGTCGCCCGGCCGCCGCCGGCAAGGACGATGTCCCTGCGCGCGCCGCGACCTTCTGCCGGCTGATGGCGCGCCAGCGCCGCGATCGCCGGCTCGAGCGGCGCATCGATGGCGAGGATGGCGGCGAGGACGGCAAGGGAGTTGACGGCCTGATGCAGGCCGGGCGCGCCCAGCGCATAGGAAACCGGCTTGCCGGAGATTGTCGCCTTAATGGCCCCAGTCTCTCCTTTCAATGCGTAATCGACGAGGCGAAGGTCAGCGTCCTTGTGCTGTCCGAAAGTGAGGAAGCGGCGCAGGCCGGCCTCTTCGGCGCGCTTCCTGAGAAGCGCATAATGTTCGTTGTCGATCGGAAGAACGGCGGCGCCTTCAGGCCCGACGCCAAGGAAAATCTCCGCCTTGGCTTCCGCGATCTTCTCGGTCGTGCCGAAGAATTCAAGATGCGCCGCCGCGACCGTCGTCACGATCGCGACGTGCGGCTGAACGAGGCGCGTCAGCGGCGTGATCTCGCCGGCATGGTTCATGCCGATTTCGACGACGGCGTAGTCGGCGCCCATGGGCAGGCGCGCCATGGTGAGCGGCACGCCCCAGTGATTGTTGAAGCTCCTGTCGGCGGCATGCACCGAACCGGACCCGGCGAGCGCCGTTCTCAGCATCTCTTTCACGGAGGTCTTGCCGGCGCTGCCGGTGACGCCGATGCGCTTGCCGAAATTGCGCCTCCGCGCGGCGCGGGCGAGCGCGCGCAATCCTTCCAGCGTGTCGCCGACCACGAGCAGCGGCGCGCCGTCGGGCGTATCGTCCGGCGCCCGGCTCACCAGCGCCGCAGCTGCGCCGCGCTCGAATGCGCCCTTGACGAAATCATGGCCGTCGCGAACGTCCTTGAGGGCGACGAACAGGTCGCCGGCGGCAAGCGTCCTCGTGTCGATCGAGACGCCCGCCGCCGCCCATTCTTCCGCGACCCAGCGGTCGGGATCGCCGCCGCGCGCGCACAGCGCCCCCCCCGTGGCGGCGGCCGTTTCATAGGCGGACCATAATGCCTCGCCGGTCATGACGCGCGTCCTCGGCTCGCGGCTCGCGCCGCCTCCACATCGTCGAAGGGAATGGTCTTATCGCCGATGGTCTGTCCTGTCTCGTGGCCCTTGCCGGCGATGAGCAATATGTCGCCCTGCCGCAGCATCGCAGCCCCCCTGGCGATCGCCTCGCCGCGATCGCCGATCTCGATCGCTCCCGGCGCGCCCTTCAATATCTCGGCGCGGATGGCGCCCGGATCTTCCGAGCGCGGATTGTCGTCGGTCACGATCACGACCTCCGCGCCTTTCGCCGCTGCAGCGCCCATGAGCGGACGCTTCCCGCGGTCACGGTCGCCGCCGGCGCCGATGATGGCGATGAGGCGTCCCTGAACATGCGGGCGGATCGCGCTGAGCGCCGTCGCGACGGCGTCGGGGGTGTGCGCATAATCGACATAGATATGTCCGCCGCCGGACTCGGCCGCGAACTGCATGCGGCCCGGCACGCCCTCAAGCGAGGAGAGGAGCTCAAGCGTGCGCTCGGCGGGTTCGCCGGTTCCGATGACGATCGCGGCGGCAAGGAGCGCATTCCCGGCCTGAAAGGCGCCGATCAGCGGCAATGCGAGGCGGCGACGTCTTCCGCCGGGCGCGACGACGTCGAGCGAAAGTCCGCTCGGCAGCGGCGCACATTTCTCAAGCCGCAAGGTCTCGCCGGCCGCGCCGACGGTAAGAAGCGCGAACCTGCGGCGACGAACGGCCTCAACGACGCGGCCGGCGCCTTCGCCATCAGCATTGACGGCGGCGAAGCCGCCGGCCGGAACCAGCTCTTCGAAGAGACGAAGCTTGGCGCGCAGATAGTCGTCGAAGTCGGCATGGAAATCGAGGTGGTCCTGGGTGATGTTGGTGAAGGCGGCGCCGGCGAAGGCGACGCCGTCGGCGCGGTGCTGCGCCAGCGCATGGCTCGAGACTTCCATGGCGACATGGGTCGCGCCGCTGTCGGCCATGTCGCGCAAGGTCTCATGCAGGACAATGGGCTCTGGCGTCGTGTGCGCGAGCTTGCGGGCGAAACGGCTGGCTTCCGCGCCGATCGTGCCGATGCTGCCGGCGTTGCGGCCGAGCTTGCGCCAGAGCTGCGCTGCGAAGCGGACCGTCGAGGTCTTGCCGTTGGTGCCGGTGACGCCGACCATGGCTTGCGGCTGGCGCCCGTAGAAGCGCGACGCCATGAGGGCAAGCCGCCGTCGCGGATTTCTGTCATGAACAACCGGGGCCGCCGTGCGCGCGCCCGGTTCGGCAAGAATCGCGACAGCGCCTGCCGCCTCCGCTTGCGGAATGAAGGCTTTGCCATCGAACTTGCCGCCGGGGAGCGCGGCGAAGAGGAAGCCCTCGCGAACCGCCCGGCTGTCCGACGCGATCCCCTTGATTTCGGGATCGTTGGCGAGGGGCGCGCCTGCCAGTTCAGAGAGTTTCACGGCGCGCCTCCGCTCTCCATCGCGGCCGACGCGCTCGCATAGCCGCTGTAGAAGCCAGCGAGAGCGGTCGCTTCATTCACCGGCGCGACGCCGAGGAGCGGCGCGATGCGGGCGACGAGATTTGCAAAGGCGGGCGCCGCATTCCAGCCGGCGGTCGCATAACCCTGCGTCGCACGGCTTGGCTTTGGATTGTCGAGCGTCACGAGAATGGCGTAGCGCGGCGCGTATCCAGGAAACGCGCCGACGAATGTCGAGATGCGCGCGCCCCGGTTGTAGCCGCCGCCTGCGGCCTTGTCGGCCGTCGCCGTCTTGCCGATCGGATAATAGCCGGGCGCTTCCGCCTTCGACGCCGTGCCGTCAGTGATGACGCGGCGCAGCGTCCGGCGCATGACGGCGCTGGTGCGCTCGGAGAAGACGCGCCGCCCGTCCGCCGCGCCGTCGCGCCGCAGGAAGGTCGGCGCGACGAAAACGCCGCCATTGACGACAGCCGCATAGGCGGCGAGCAGATGCAGCGGCGTCACTGAGATGCCGTGACCATAGGCGATCGTGGCGGTCTCGACCGGGCCCCATTTTTGCGGCGGCTCCGGCGGGCGGCGCTCATGAAGCTCGATGGGCAATGGATCGAGGAGACCGAGCCCTTCAAGCGCCGCGCGCTGCCGCGCAGCGCCGAGATCGCCCGCCATGCGCGCCGCGCCGACATTGGAGGAATACTGCAGCACTTCAGAAAACGTCAGTATACGGTTCTCGCCGTGGAAATCGTTGATCCGGCGGTCTGCGACCTTGAGACTCCCGCGCGCGTCATAAGTCGAAGTCTCGCGCGCGACGCCCGCCTCGAGCGCCGCCGCCGCCGTAAAAGCCTTGAACGCCGAACCGAGTTCGTAGCGATCATAAACGGCGCGATTGCGGCGATTGTCGGCCGGCGCGGCGCCCGGCGCGTTGGGGTCGAAATCAGGCAGGCTGGCGAGCGCGATCACCTCGCCGCTCCGGACATCCATCACGGCGCCGATGGCGGCCTCTGCGCCGTGCCCGACCGCAACGGCGGCCAGCTCCTCCTCAAGGGCCTGCTGAACGCGAGAGTCGAGCGCTGCGACAAGGGGACCTTGCGGCCGCTGGTCGTCGAGCACGCGTTCGAGGCCCATGACGCCGCCCCTGCCCTCTTCCATATGGCCGACGACATGCGCAGCGAGCAGGCCCTTCGGGTAGAAGCGCTTCACGCGCGGCGAGAAGGTCACGCCGGGCAGGCCAAGCTTGAACACCGCCTCCTGCTGCGCGGGGGTCAGAGTCGCCGCGGCTTCGACATAGCGCTTTTCGCCGAGTTTTTGCGCAAGCTGGCGGCGGTCAATGCCGGGCAGGACGCGCGCAAGGCTCGCAGCCGTCTCCTCGGCATCCCACACATCGGCCCCGGCGATCTCAAGCGCGATGACGGGAAGGTTTGTCGCCAGCAGGACGCCGTTGCGATCGACGATTTCAGCGCGGTCTTCAGTCGCCGGGAGCGCCGCCGCGTAACTCCCGCTTTCCGGGATCCCGCCGAACGAGACGACAGCGAGGCGCCCCGCCAGCGCTGCATAGGCCGCGAGAAACGCCACCGCACACATCGCAATGCGATTTCGCGCTCGCGCGCCCGAGCGGGCGCGGACGGGCGCCGCCAATGGCGCGACGGCGCCCGTCGCCGCCGCCTCCTCGATAACGAAGCAGCGCGCCTTCGGTCTCGTCCGCTTTCGCAATGACAACATCGACGGCTTCTGACGGCTCCCTATTGCAGCGCGCGCGCGTCGGCCATCGCCAGCGCGTGCATGATGACGTCGCCGGCGGGAAGGGCTTCGCGGGCAATGTCGTCCTGAGGCGAGCCGGCAAGCGCGAGCACGAATTCATCCGCGGTCATGAGCTGCGCCCCGGAAATGGGTCCAAGATCGGTATGGCGCGCGGCGATCTTGGCGAGCCGGTCAGGGCTCTCGAGAAAGGCGACTTCGGCGCGCAAAACCTTGATGTTTGAGATCTCCTTGGCTTTTTCGTTCTCAAGCGCCTTCAGCTCCTCCTTCGCGTCACGCACCGAGACCTCCGCCTTGTAGCGGCCGGCCGCAGCGGCGAGCAGGAGAAAGCACAACAGGATCATCGTCGCTCGAACCATGAACGTCACCTCCAATGACTTAAGGATTTCGACAGGGAGAGCACGGGCGCCGCGAAGGCCGCGGCGTCGTCGCGCGCCGGCGCCGAATTGCGCACGCCTGCGCGCAGTCTGGCCGAACGGGCGCGCGGATTGGCGGCGACCTCGGCGTCGCATGGCGCCAGCACTTTGCTCAGTAGACTGAAGGTTGCCGGCGCCGCATCGCCCCGGGGAGCATGCCGCGACGGGCCTGCGGCCGACCCGGCGCGGTCGGCGAAGAAGCGCTTGACGATGCGGTCTTCAAGCGAATGAA
>CAYTVQ010000065.1:0-1908 GCA_964441615.1 uncultured Caulobacterales bacterium
ATATCGGTCCCGGCGCCGCCATCCAGAACAAGCGGCGCATCATAAACGTTGAAGAAATCGTTTCCATCTTTTCCAAGCGCGCGATCGCCTCGCCCCACAAAGAAGCGGTTCGGGCCCGCGTCGCCGACGAACGAATCGTGATGGCGCGTGTCGGGACCGAACCACTCGATCGACGACATGCGCTCGGTATTCCCGAAACCATCGTTCCTTATGACCTGCCTCTCCAGGCTCGCGACGACGCCCTGCGTCGTATTTTGATCCTTGAACCACACTGTATCGCTGCCTGCGCCGCCGTCGAACGAATCCACCCCGGCGCCGCCCGCCAGCCAGTCATTGCCGTCGCCGCCGAGGATCACATCAATTCCAGCACCCCCGCTCAGGGTGTCGTTTCCCCCGGAGCCGTCGAGGCGATCATCTCCATCGCAGCCTGCCATCACCTCATTGGCGTCCGTCCCGGTCCAGACAATCGGCGTGATGTCGCCCGGAACGCATTCTGCGGCCGCCGAGCCAGCCATTGTCCACAGCCCCACCCCCAAAGCGGCGGCGATATAGCGCGAAATGCAGTTCATGCTTCCCCCCAACGCCCCAAAAAGCGATTCACCAACAGACGACCGTTTCGTCGGTCCCCCAACCTGACTAATGCAGGCGGCGCCCGCAGCCTCTGTCCGCCGGGTTTGATCGTCCAATGTGTCCCAGCCTATCATCAAAGACTATGACATTTGATTTGAAGATCACCAACAGCCTCCTTCATGACGGCGACGGCGGCGCGCCCATGCGCGCCGATATCGGCGTCAAGAATGGGCGCATCGCGGAAATCGGCCGCTGCGCGGCCCATGCGGACCGCATCATCGACGCCGAAGGGGCGATCGTGACGCCCGGCTTCATCGACCTGCACACGCATTATGACGGGCAGATTTCGTGGGACGAGGAGTTGCGCCCTTCGGTGAATTTCGGCGTCACGACCGTGCTCATGGGCAATTGCGGCGTCGGCTTCGCGCCGGTGCGCGCTAAGGACCATGACCGCCTCATCCGCCTGATGGAGGGCGTCGAGGACATCCCCGGAACCGCGCTTCACGAGGGGATAAGCTGGGGCTGGGAGAGTTTCGGCGAGTATCTCGATCGCCTCGACGCCATGCCGCACACCATCGACTTCGCCGCCATGGCCGTGCACGACCCGATCCGCGTCTACGCCATGGGCGAGCGCGCGACCTTCCGCGAGCAGGCGAACGAAGACGATCTCAAACTCATGCAGGCGCTTTTGAGGGACGCGCTCGACGCCGGCGCGGCGGGCTTCTCGATCGGGCGCTCCGACATTCACCGCACCGCAGACGGCGACTGGACGCCCTCCTCCGAAGCCTCCCGCGAGGAGCTGGTCGCCCTTGCATCTGTCCTGAAGGGACGGGGCCGCGGCGTTCTCCAGATCGTCAACGATTTCAATCTCGAACGCGAGGGCGACCAGTTCCCGGCCGAGTTCGCTCTCGTCGAGGCGTTCGCGCGCGCGGGCGCGCGGCCCTGCTCGATCTCGCTGATGCAGCGCGACTTCGCGCCCGACCAGTGGCTGCGCATCCTCAAAGAGACCGAGCGCCTCAACGCCGACGGCGTCGATTTCCGCGTGCAGGTGGCGCCGCGCGGCATCGGCGTCTTCAACGGTCTGCAATGCTCCATGCACCCGCTGATGGCCCAGCCGCTCTATCAGACGATCAAGGATCTGCCGCTCAACAGCCGCGTCGCCATCCTGCGCGATCCGGATTTCAAGCGCCGCTGCCTCGCCGATGCGCCGATAAAGCTCGCGGGGCCCGGCTCCTCCGTGCCGCCCATCGTCGATGCGCTGATCGCCGGCATCGGCTTCGTCGCCAACAAGTTCTACCGCCTCGGCGAAACGCCGGATTACGACCAGGGCGAGCAGGG
>CAYTVQ010000065.1:2008-11789 GCA_964441615.1 uncultured Caulobacterales bacterium
GACCCGGCGGATTATCTCGGGCTTTCCGACCGAGGCCGCCTCAAGGTCGGCATGCGCGCCGACATCAACGTCATCGACTACGATAACCTGTCGCTGAAGGCCCCGCGCATGGTGAAGGATCTCCCCGCCGGCGGCCAGCGCCTCCTGCAGGATGCGCATGGCTTCCGCGCCACGCTGGTCAACGGCCGTCAGGTGATCCATAACGATCAGGTTACGGATGAACGGCCGGGAAGACTGGTGAGGTTCAATTAGTTCTGGAGAGATTGATGACCTTCACCTTCCGCACCGTTCCCTCCGTCATCTTCGAAGCCGGCGCGTCTGCGCGGCTCGGCGCGATCGTCAAACCGCGCATGAAGCGCCCCGTCGTCGTCACCGACGAGGGCATCGTGAAGGCGGATCTCATCGCGCCCGCCTTGAAAAGCCTCAAGGACGAGGGCCTCGACTTTCACCTCTTTGACCGCATCGAGGCGGACCCGCCTGCGCGCGTCGTGCGCGCCTCGGTCGAAGTCGCGCGCGCACACAAGGCCGACGGCGTCATCGGCTTCGGCGGCGGCTCTTCGATGGACACGGCGAAATTGATCGCCGTTCTCCTCAATTCGAGCCAGAAGCTCGAAGAGATCTATGGGACGGGCAACGTCAAAGGCGGCCGCGCGCCGCTGGCGCTCGTCCCGACGACCGCCGGCACGGGCTCGGAGGTGACCGACATTTCCGTCGTCACCTCTGACGGCGACGAGAAGATCGGCATTCTCGGCGACCAGCTTTTCGCCGATGTCGCCGTGCTCGACCCGGCGCTCACTTATGGCCTGCCGCGCCATGTGACGGCGGCGACCGGCGTCGACGCCATGGTGCATGCGATCGAGGCCTACACCAACCGCCACCGCAAGAATCCCGTATCGGACGCGCTCGCCCGCGAGGCCCTGAAGCTCCTCTCACGGAACATCGTCGCCGCCTGCGAGACGCCAGGCGATGCGACGGTGCGCGCCAATATGCTGCTTGGCGCCATGCTGGCGGGGCAGGCTTTCACCAACTCGCCGGTCGGGGCCGTGCACGGCATGGCCTACCCCTTGGGCGCGCTCTTCCATATTCCCCACGGCCTCTCCAACTCGCTGATGCTGGAGCCCGTCCTCCGATATAATGTGAGCGCCGCTGCGCCGCTCTACGCCGAGCTCGGCGACGTCATCGGCGCCAATGCGACGGGCGGCTTTGCGGAACGCGCCGACGCCTTCATCGCGCGGCTGATGGAGATCGTCGCCGCGACCGGCGTCGAGCGCCGCCTGTCGCAGCTCGGCATTTCGCACAATGACCTCCCCCGCATGGCCGAGGACGCGATGAAGGCGCAGCGCGTCATGCAGAACAATCCGCGCGAGGTGACCTATGAGGCGGCGCTCGCGATGTATACGGAAGTGTTGTGACGCGCTCCGCCTACAGACATTTCCTGCCGCTGCAAACCCGCTGGGCGGACAACGACGTCTACGGCCACGTCAACAATGTCGCCTATTACGGCTATTTCGACACCATCGTGAACGAGCACCTCATCCGCTCGGGCGCGCTCGACATTCACAAGGGCCAAATCATCGGCCTCGTGGTCGAGACGGGGTGCAGGTACTTCGCGCCTCTCGAATTTCCGATGAAGCTCGAAGGCGGGCTGCGGGTCGCGAAGATCGGCAATTCCTCCGTGCGCTACGAACTGGCCATCTTCAGGGAAGGGACCGATGCGCCGGCCGCCGAAGGCCATTTCGTCCATGTCTATGTCGACCGCGCGACGCGCCGGCCGACGCCTTTGCCTGCCGCGTTCCGCCAGGCCCTCGAGCGGCTCTGCTGACGGCCCTGGCCGGCCTACCCATCGCCGCCGGCCTTTGCTAACACCGCCTGATGCCGGTCATCCAAACGAAAATCGATCCGCGCTCGGACGCCTTCGCCGCCAACGCCGCGGCGATGCAAAGGCTCGTCGACGAACTCAGAGCCAACGCGGCCAAGGTCGCCGAAGGCGGCGGCGAGCGCTATGCGGCGCGCCACAAGGAGCGCGGCAAGCTGCTCGCGCGCGAGCGCATCGAGCGGCTCCTCGACCCCGGCGCGCCTTTCCTCGAACTCGGGGCCTTCGCCGCATGGGCCATGTATTCCGGGGACGTGAACGCCGCCGGCATCGTCACCGGGGTCGGGCGCATCTCGGGCGTCGAGTGCATGATCGTCGCCAATGATCCGACGGTCAAAGGCGGCACCTATCACCCGATGACGGTGAAGAAGCATCTGCGGGCCCAGGAGATCGCGGGCGAGAACCGCCTCCCCTGCGTCTATCTTGTCGAATCGGGCGGCGCTTTTCTCCCCATGCAGGACGAAGTCTTTCCGGACAAGGACGATTTCGGCCGCATCTTCTACAATCAGGCGAACCTCTCCGCCGCCGGGATCCCACAGATCGCTGTCGTGCATGGGAGCTGCACGGCCGGCGGCGCCTATGTGCCGGCCATGTCCGACGAGGCGATCATCGTCCGCCGTCAGGGCACCATCTTTCTCGCCGGCCCGCCGCTGGTCAAAGCCGCGACCGGCGAGATCGTGTCGGCGGAAGACCTCGGCGGCGGCGACGTCGATACCCGCCAGTCCGGCGTCGCCGACCATCTCGCCGAGGACGACGATCATGCGCTCGGGATCGCCCGCGCCATCGTCTCGCGCCTGAACTGGCGCAAGCTCGGCATGCTGACGACCGCTGCGCCCGAGCCGCCGGCCTATGCGGCCGAGGAGATCTACGGCGTCGTCGAGCAGGACGCGCGAAAGCCCTATGACGTGCGGGAGATCATCGCGCGCATGGTCGACGGCTCGCGCTTCGACGAGTTCAAGCCGCTCTACGGCTCGACGCTGGTGACTGGCTTTGCCCATCTCCACGGCTTTCCCGTGGGCGTGCTCGCCAACAACGGCATCCTGTTCTCGGAAAGCGCGGTCAAGGGCGCGCATTTCATCGAGCTCTGCTGCCAGCGCGGCGTGCCTTTGATCTTCCTCCAGAACATCACCGGCTTCATGGTCGGCAGGGCGGCGGAAGCGGGCGGCATCGCCAAGGACGGCGCTAAGCTCGTGACCGCGGTCGCGACCGCGCGCGTGCCGAAATTCACGGTCATTGTCGGCGGCTCCTACGGCGCCGGCAATTACGGCATGTGCGGGCGCGCCTCTTCCCCCCGCTTTCTCTTCATGTGGCCGAATGCGCGCATTTCCGTCATGGGCGGCGAGCAGGCGGCGAGCGTCCTCGCAACGGTGCGGCGCGACGGGCTGCGCAAGGGCGAAGCCTGGCCGCAGGAGGAGGAAGAAAAATTCAAGAACGAGATCCGCGCCGATTATGAGCGCCAGGGCTCGCCCTATTATTCCTCCGCGCGCCTCTGGGATGACGGCATCATCGATCCGGCGCAGACCCGCGACGTGCTCGGCTTGTGCATCTCCGCGTCGCTCAACACCGCCATCGAGCCGACGAAATTCGGCGTCTTCAGGATGTAAGGCAGCCAATCATGTCAAGAAGCGAAGAGGGCGCTCGATTCGTTCGCTATTTCGGCCCCCTGCTTGATGCATTGCGATCGCTGGGCGGCTCCGGATCACCCGATGAGGTCGTCGAACGCATCGCGGAAGATCTTCAGCTATCGGATGAGGTTCAAAACGAAACGACATCGTCCGGCGACCTTCGCTACCGAAAGAATGTGCATTTCGCGCGGTTTTATTTGGCCCGTGAGGGTTTGGTGGACTCATCCCGGCGCGGCGTCTGGAGTCTCACCGAAAGCGGCGCAAGCACACATTTGAGCAACGAATCATCTCGGGCGATCTTCTTAAAATGGGTTAAAGTCTTTCAGGAGGAACGGAAGGCGCGCGCTCGACAACAGCCTACTGAGCAAAAGGTTGCGGAGGGACTTGACGAGATCGCCATCAATGAGCCGCAGGCTATTATAGGAATCCTTCAAAGCCTTCCTCCCAATGGTTTCGAGCGCTTTAGCCAGAGACTCTTACGAGAATCGGGGTTCTCGCAGGTTATAGTGACTGGTCGCTCAAACGATGGCGGCATTGATGGCCACGGAACGCTCGAAATCAATCCGCTTGTTTCGTTTCGCGTTCTCTTTCAATGCAAGAAGTACCGCGGCTCTGTAGCCCCGTCGCAAGTACGCGATTTTAGGGGAGCAATGGCCGGCAGGGCTGATAAAGGAATTATAATTACCACGGGCACATTCTCTGCAGAGGCGCGAAGGGAGGCGTCGCGGGACGGAGCGCCACCTGTCGAACTGGTAGATGGCGAGAAGCTCGTGCGGATGCTCGAGCAACTTGAGCTAGGCGTTAAAGCCAAGACGGTTTTCCAGATTGACACGGCGTTCTTCGACCAGTTTCGCTAAAGGGAGCACACTCACAAATTCAATGGTTATGGCCTTTATGACCCCACTCCTCGTCACCATCGACAATCGCGGAGTCGCGCGGCTGACCCTCAACCGCCCCGACGTGCGCAACGCCTTCAACGAGGAGCTGATCGGCGCCATCTGCGACCAGACGGCAAAGCTCTCGACCGACATGAATGTGCGCGTTCTCGTCTTCACCGGCGCCGGGCCCGCCTTCTGCGCCGGCGCCGATCTCGACATGATGCGCCGCGTCGCCGACTACTCGCCGCAGGAGAACAAGGACGATGCGCGCCGCCTCGCCCACATGCTGCATTCGATCTATTCCTGCGAAAAGCCGACGATCGCCCTCGTGAACGGCCCGGCCATGGGCGGCGGCGTCGGCATCGTCGCGGCCTGCGACATCGCCATCGCCGCCGAAAGCGCGCTCTTCGGCCTGACAGAAGTGCGCTACGGACTCATTCCCGCCGTCATCTCGCCTTTCGTCATGCGCGCGATGGGCGTGCGCCAGGCGCGGCGCTACTTCATGACTGGAGAGCGCTTCGACGCTGAAACCGCCCGCCGCATTTCGCTCGTGCACATGGTGGCGATGGGCGCCCAGATCGAGGCGACGCTCGACGGCGTCATCGCCGATCTGCTCGCGAGCGGCCCGGTCGCCCAGAAGGAGGTGAAGGAGCTCATCCGCGCCGTCGCCTTCCAGCCGGTCGATGACCGCGTCATGGAGGACACGGCGTCGCGCATCGCGCGCGTGCGCTCCAGCACGGAAGGGCGCGAGGGCGTCCTCTCTTTCCTCGAGAAACGCAAGCCCGACTGGGTGAAGTAGTGCGGATACGGAGCGCCGCACGCCAGGACCGCGAGGCCATTCTCGGCGTCGTCGCCGGCGCCTTCCGCCGGGAGGATGAGGCCCGCCTCGTCGAACGGCTCTGGGCGGCGGGCGCCATGGCCTGCGAGGCGGTCGCCGAGGAGGACGGAGCAATCATCGGCTATTGCGCCTGCTCGCCGGTGGCGTTGACGCCGGCCATCGATCACAAGGCGCTTGGCCTTGCGCCGGTCGCCGTCGCGCCGGGGCGGCAGAGCGCCGGCGTCGGTTCGGCCTTGATACGGGAGACTCTGCAGGAAGCGCGGCGGAGCGGGGCCGGCGCTGTCGTCGTTCTGGGACACAAGGACTATTATCCGCGCTTCGGTTTCCGGCCGGCCTCGGAGAAAAGCGTCCGCTGGGATGCGCGCGACGCCGGCGACGCCTTCCAGCTGATCGAGTTCGCGCCCGTTTTCGACGGCGCGCCCCGTGAAGCGCGCTACCACCCGGCGTTCTATGAGACCTGAGGGCAGAATGTTCCGAAAGATCCTCATCGCCAATCGGGGCGAGATCGCCATCCGGGTCGCAAAGACCGCACGGCGTCTCGGGGTTTCGACTGTCGCCGTCTATTCGGATGCGGATCAGCATGCGCCGCATGCGCGCTTCTGCGACGAGGCTGTCCATATCGGCGGCGCCAAACCCTCGGACAGCTATTTGCGCATTGACCGCATCGTGGAGGCCTGCCGGCGATCCGGCGCCGAGGCGGTTCATCCGGGCTACGGCTTTCTCTCGGAGAACGCCGACTTCGCCGACGCGCTTGAGAAGGCCGGCATCGTTTTCATCGGACCGACGGCCACGTCGATCCGGGCCATGGGATCGAAATCGGCAGCCAAGGATCTGATGGAGAAGGCGGGCGTGCCGACGACGCCAGGCTATCAGGGTGCGGATCAATCCATTGAGACCTTCCGCCGCGAGTGCGGCCGCATCGGCTATCCTGTGCTGCTCAAGGCGACGGCGGGCGGCGGCGGCAAAGGCATGAAGGTCGTCCCCCGCGAGGCCGAACTCGCCGAGGCGCTGGCGAGCGCCCAGCGTGAAGGCCAGAGCTCCTTTGGCGACCCCCGCGTTCTCGTCGAGAAATATGTGCCGCGCGCCCGGCACCTCGAAGTGCAGATCGTCGGCGACGGCAGGGGCGAGGTCGTGCATTTCTTCGAACGCGACTGCTCGGTGCAGCGCCGCCACCAGAAGATCATCGAGGAGGCGCCGGCCCCGCGCCTTCCGGCCGCCGTGCGCGCGCGCCTGCACGAAATCGGCGTCAACGCCGGCAAGGCGGTCGGTTATCGCGGCGCCGGCACGGTCGAGTGTCTCTATGACGGCGGCGACAATGTCTATTTCATGGAGATGAACACGCGCCTTCAGGTCGAGCATCCGGTGACCGAGATGATTACCGGCGTCGATCTCGTCGAATGGCAGCTCCGCGTCGCCGCCGGCGAAGGCCTGCCGCTGAAGCAGGCGGACATCAAGGAGCGCGGGCACGCCTTCGAAGCGCGCCTCTACGCCGAGAATCCCGACAACGGCTTTTCACCCTCGATCGGTCGCCTGACGACTCTGCGTCTTCCTGAGGGGCTCGCCCGCATCGATTCAGGCGTTGAGCCGGGCCAGGAGATCACGCCTTATTACGACCCGATGATCGCCAAGATCGTCACGCATGGCGCGACGCGCGAGGAAGCGCTTGCGCGAATGCGCGCGGCGCTTGGCGAGACCCGCGTCGCCGGCGTTGAGACCAACGCCCGCTTCCTCAATGCTCTGTGTAAAGATGAAGATTTTTCGCGCGGCGACGTTTCGACGAAATATACCGACGAGCACCGGGATGCGCTGTTCGCGCGGCCGGCGGCCGATGCGTGCGTCTATGCGGCGGCGCTCGCCTCGCGTCTGCCGCGCGCCGATTCAGGCGACCCCTGGACCTCTCTTCAGGGATTCCGCCTCAACAAGCCGGCCAAGACCGTGCTCTGGGTCGAGATTGACGGCGCGCCCGCGATCGCACGGCTGTTCGCTCGGCGCAACGGCTATGATGTCGAAATCGAACCGCACGCGACGGCTGCGGCGCGCAAAAGCCAGCCTTCGCCTCCGCAGGGGGAAGAAGGCGGCGCGCAGCGCCGGATGAGGGGGGATGCGCCGAACACCAGGAGTTCCTCACATGGCCCCCTCACCCCAGCCCTCTCCCCCGAAAGGGCGGAGAGGGAGGGTCCGGCGCGGGCGTTGAGCTTTTCCTTCACCTACGAAATGACGGCGGACGGCGCCTTGCGCCTGTGCGTGAACGGACAAAGCTTCGACGCTTTCGCTGCGGCTCATGGCGAAGCGGTTCGCATCTTCATTGGCGCGGAGACATGGGACGTCTCCTTCCCCGATCCGCTGTCGGGCGCGGCGGGGCATCACTCCGCCGAAGGCTCGCTCGCGGCGCCCATGCCAGGCGTCGTCACGCTCATCAAAGCCCAGCCCGGCGACACGGTCGAGGCGGGCGCCGTGCTCATGGTCATGGAGGCCATGAAAATGGAGCACGCCATCAAGGCCCCTCATGACGGAACGGTGAAAGCCTTCCGCTACAAGGCTGGCGACCAGGTGAAGGAAGGCGATCTTCTGGTCGAGTTCGAGGAGACGGCTTAGACTGGGGCATGACCAGGCGCATCGCCATCGTCGAAGTCGGGCCCCGCGACGGCCTCCAGAACGAGAAGGAGATCGTCAGCGTCGGGACGAAGGTCGAACTGATCGAGCGGCTCGCGGCGGCCGGCGCGACATCGGTGGAGGCCGGGGCTTTCGTCTCCCCCAAATGGATTCCGCAGATGGCCGCCTCGGACGAGGTGATGGCGCGGATCAAGCGCCGCCCGGGCGTATCCTATCCGGTGCTGACGCCCAACATGAAGGGCTATGAGGGCGCGCGCGCGGCGAAAGCGGACACGGTCGCCGTGTTCGGCGCGGCGTCGGAAGCCTTCAGCCTGAAGAACATCAACTGTTCGATCGCCGAGAGCCTTGAGCGCTTCAGGCCGGTCTTCGAGGCGGCAAAGGCGGACGGCGTCAAGGTGCGCGGCTATGTCTCCTGCGTGCTCGGCTGCCCCTATGAGGGGAAGGTCCCGCTCGCCAATGTCGTGCACGTCGCCAAGGCCCTCTTTGACATGGGCGCCTATGAGATCTCGCTCGGCGACACCATCGGCGTCGGCACGCCGAGAGAAACCCGCGCCATGATCCGCGCCGTCGCCGGCGAGATCGCGCTCTGCTCCCTCGCCGGCCATTATCACGACACTTACGGACAGGCGCTCGCCAATATCTGGGCCTCGATCGAGGAAGGGATCTCGACCTTCGATTCCTCAATATCGGGCTTGGGCGGCTGCCCTTACGCCAAGGGCGCCTCCGGCAATGTCGCGACCGAGGATGTCGTCTATTCGCTCGGCCAGTCGGGCATCGAGAGCGGACTGGATCTCGCCGCCCTCATCGAAACGAGCTGGTGGATCTCGGATCAGCTCGGCCGGCGCCCGCAGTCGAAGGTGACGCTCGCCCGGGGGCCGAAAGCCTGAGAGCCTTCAGCCCGGCAGTTTGTAGTCCTTGAACATCTTGCGCAGCTCGGTCTTCAGCACCTTGCCGGTGGCGCCGAGCGGCAGCTCCTTGACGAATTCGACGGCGTCCGGCCAGGCGATCTTGTCGAGCTTGTCCTTGAGGAACGCCTTGATGTCGTCCGGCGAGGGATTTTGTCCTTCGCGCTTGACGACAATGAGCAGCGGGCGCTCCTGCCATTTCGGATGCGGCACGCCGATGACGCCAGCCTGTGCGACGCCCGGATGCAGCATGGCGGCGTTTTCGACCTCGATCGAGGAAACCCATTCTCCGCCCGTCTTGATGACGTCCTTGGCGCGGTCGGTGATGCGCATGAAGCCGTCATTGTCGATGGCGGCGACGTCGCCCGTGTCAAACCATCCGTCTGCGGTCAATGTCTTCGATTCGGCCTTGTAGTAGTCCTTCACGATCCACGGACCCCGCACCTGGAGCCGTCCTTCGGCGACGCCGTCATGGGGCAGGATGTGGCCGTCCTCCGACACGATGCGCATGTCGACAAAGGGCATGGCCCGGCCGGCTTTCAGCTGCACGGGCAGGCGCTCCTCAAGCGGGAGCGCGCGGATATGCGGCGGCAGATTGTTGACGGTGCCGAGGGGGCTCATCTCCGTCATGCCCCAGCCCTGCTGCAGTTCGATGCCGAGCCTTTCATAGGCGCGGATCAGCGCTTCGGGCAGGGCCGAGCCGCCGCACAGGCCTTTTTTCAGATGAGGCAGGGTCTTGCCGGTCTTTTCGAGATATTGAAGGAGCGCGAGCCACACCGTCGGAACGCCGAGCGAGTAGGCGACCTTCTCCTTCTCCAGCAGCTCAAAGAGGCTCTCGCCGTCGAGTTTGGGCCCCGGAAAGACCAGTTTCAGCCCGCCCATCATCGCCGAATAGGTGATGTTCCAGGCGTTGACGTGGAACATCGGCACCACGGGAAGCACGACGTCGCCCTCCTTGCAGCCGAGCGCCGTCGGCAGCAGGCTGCATATGGTCTGGAGCACCAGCGCGCGATGCGAGTAGACGACGCCCTTCGGATTACCGGTCGTGC
>CAYTVQ010000066.1:0-11753 GCA_964441615.1 uncultured Caulobacterales bacterium
GCGGACCCTCGCGGAATCGGCTGTGAGCGGCGTGCCGTCGAAATTGAGCGCCGCGAACATCCGGCTCTTGGAGATGTTCGAGTTGTGCGGAATGGATGTGAATTGCGCGCCCGTCGCTTTCGACTGCGCGTCGAGCCAGCGCCACAGGCCCTCCGGATTCGGGTCCTGGTTGGCCGAAAACGGGATGAAGCCGCGCGCCTTGGCGCCGTCTATGGAGGAGAGGACAATGCGGTGCAGGTTCGCGCCATCCGGGGTCGGCGTGTATTCCCACCCGACAAGCGCGGTGAATTTGCCGGGGCTGTTGTGTTTCTCGGCGGCCGCGAGATTGGTCTCCCAGCTGACGCGCGTGATTTCTTCCTGGTCGAGGTCGCCGATCAGCGTCGGGTCGCTGTTCAGCCATTGCGTCGCAATGGCGCGCTGATCGACGGGCCCGATCAGCGACTTGAAGCGCCAGCCGAGGAGGTCGAACAGCCCAAATCTTGTGCGCTTTGGATTCTCCGCGCCGGCCGAGTTGATCGCGAGGATGAAAAGGCCGAATGCATCTTCGGCATGGCCCTGCTCGACAAGCTGTTTGATGCGCCGTCCTAGTCGTGTGCGGGTCAGGCGCTCGTCCCCTACCGTCAGCAGCCGGTAGGGAACGCCCATCATCTCGGCATGATCGGTGACAGCGAGGAAGTCGAGCGGCGTTCTGAGCTGCACGCGGGCGCGGTGGCCCGGATGAATGACGCCTTCGCCCTTGGCGAAGCGATAGGCCGTATCGGCGTCCGCCGAGCGGTTAGAGAGGAGATAGGCGTCGACCGAAAGATTGGTGTGCAGATGGGTGTCGCCCCAAAGCAGCCTATCCGGATTGTCCTGCGCCTGCGCGCTCGCGCAGAGCGCCAAAGCGGCTGTTGTGGCCGTCACGAATTTCCTCATTGGACCCTCGCCCCTTGTCCCTCGGCCTTTCGCCGCTTTGTCGACGCCTCGTGTCTAGCGTGCGCCGGTCGGGTCAGGAAGACTCGCGCGCAGGCCTTTGCGGCCTTCGCTGCGGCCATGATAAGGATGCGCTCGCAAGAAGGCGATTCGAGGTTGTGCGCGGGCGAGGTGTTTTAGTCGGAGCGGCGATTGTCGCCGCCGGGCTCTCCGGCGCTGCGGCCGATGACGAGATCGTTGTCACGGGCGAGCGCCGTCCGCAGGATATCCGCGCCGCGACGGCGAGCGTCAGCGTGCTCGGCGGCGACGAACTGCGCCGGATCTCGGCCGACCATGCGAGCGAGGCGCTGGCGCGCGCCGCCGGCGTTCTCATTCACCGCGGGAGCGGCCAGGAGCACCTGACCTCGATCCGATCGCCCGTGCTTACGGGCGGGGCCGGGGCCGGGTCGTTCCTGTTCCTCGAAAACGGCGTGCCGCTCCGGTCGGCCGGCTTCGCCAATGTGAATGCGCTCTTCGAAGCGCATACGGAGATCGCATCCTCGATCGAGGTCGTTCGGGGCCCGAGCGGCGCGCTCTACGGCGCCAATGCAATCCACGGCGTCGTCAACGTGCTCACGCCGGGGCCGAGCGAGACTCTCTCCGGACGCCTAGCGTTTTCAGGCGATACGGTGGAGCGCTTCAAGGGAAGCGCAGTTCTCTCGGACACGCTTGAAGGCCACGGGCTATGGGCCGGAGTCTCGCTGCTGTCCGAGGCCGGCTATCGCGCCGCGACCGGCGTCGATCAGCAGAAGGCGACGTTGCGCCATGACATCAGCGGCGAGGGCGTCACGGTGAGGACGATCTTTTCCGCCGCCAATCTCAATCAGGAAACAGGCGGCTTCATCGTCGGGCCCGCCGCCTACAAGGACCCGGTCCTGCGCCGCGGCAATCTCAATCCGGAAGCGTTTCGCGACGCAAAGTCGTTCCATCTGTCGAGCCGCATGGACATTGCGGCCGGCGAGGGCGCGGTGCTGTCAGTGACGCCTTTTGCGCGTTGGACAGACCAGTCCTTCCTCCTGCATTTCTTTCCGTCAAAGGCGCTCGAAGAAAACAGCCACTGGAGCGTCGGCGCCCAGACCGCGTTCTATGCCGGCCGGCCCGATTCGGTTTCGCTCATCGCCGGCATCGACTGGGAGCTGACCCGCGGCGCCTTGAGCGAGCTGCAGAGCATTCCGACGATCGGAACCTTTACGCAGGGCGTGCATTACGACTACGAAGTCGCGGCGCTATCCGCCTCGCCATTCCTGCAGGCCAGCATTCCGATCACGGAGCGCCTGCGCGCCGTCATGGCGGCTCGCCTCGACTGGACGCGCTACAATTACGACAATCGGACCGCGGACGGGGCGGTTGGGCGGTTTCTGAGGCCGCCGGACGCCATCGACTCGTTTGTTACCGCGAGTCCTAAGGCAAGCCTTCTTTATGACGTCGCTGGCGGCGTGCTGCGCGCGAGTTATGCCCGCGGCGCGCGTCCGCCGCAGACCAGCGATCTCTACCGGCTTCAGCCGAGCCAGACTTCGAACGCGGCGAGGCCGGAATTCATCGACGCCGTTGAACTTGGCTGGCGCGGCGCGCTGGGGCACCGCATCGACATCGACGCCAGCGCCTATTTCATGGCGAAGAAGAATTTCTTCTTCCGCGACGCCGACGGCTTCAACGTCAATGATGGACGCACGCGCCATGTCGGGGTCGAGGTCGAAGCGCGCGCTCAGGCGACCGGAGACATCACACTTGACGGCAACGTCGCATATGGCCGCCACACCCACCGCTTCGACCGTCCGGTTGCGAGCCTGCCGCAGCAGAGCGAAAGGATCCGCAAGGGCGACGATGTCGATACGGCGCCGCGCTGGCTTGCGGGCGCCCGCGTCCTGTGGACGCCCGGACCGTTCACAAGCGAGTTCGAATGGATCTACGTCGCGCCCTACTTCACCGACGCTGCGAACACGCAGACCTATCCGGGTCATCATCTTGTCAATCTGCGCTTCAGTTATGAAATCGCCGAGGCGCTCACCTTGGGGGTCACGGTGCGCAATCTCTTCGACAAGCTCTATGCGGAGCGCGCCGATTTCGCTTTCGGGGAGGAGCGCTATTTCCCGGGGGAGGAGCGGACGGTCAGCATGGGTCTGGCGGCGGATTTTTGATCGCCTCCCTTGGTGTGAATCGACTGAAGTCACGAGCGAGCATCCAATGCAGACACCCATTGCCCCGCCTGAGTTCGGCGCGCCGATGGCGCCGGCCAATCCCTCGATCGAGGCGCTCCGGCTCCTCGCGCTCAGGCGCTCGACATCGATCAAGCTCATCGGGCCTCCCGGTCCCGATGCCGAAGAGCTCGAGGCTATTCTCACGATCGCCGCCCGCACGCCGGATCACGGCAAGCTGTTTCCGTTCCGCTTCATCGTTTTCGACAGTGATGGCAGAGCGAGGGCCGGAGAAGCGCTTGCGCGCGCCTGGGTGCAGGCCAACCCATCAGCCGCGGCGACGGAGATCGAAGCGGTGCGCGCGACATTTCTGCGCGCGCCGGTGGTCGTTGCCGTCGTCTCGCGCGTCGCGCCCCATCCGAAAATCCCGGAATGGGAGCAGGTGCTTTGCGCCGGCGCAGTCGGCCTCAACCTGCTCCTCGCGGCGAACGCCTGTGGGTTCGCCGGGTGCTGGGTGACCGAGTGGTATGCCTATGACGCCAAGGTCGCGACGGATTTCGGCCTCTCGCCGGGCGAACGCTTCGCCGGATTTCATTACCTGGGCTCAGCGACCGAGCCGCCGCGCGAGCGTCAGCGTCCCATCATGGCTGAACTGATCTCAAGATATTGATCTATCGCCGCAGGGCGCCGCAGTTTTGATTGGCGACGGAACTTGGTGTAGGAACCGATAGAGCACGGAAAGGGGCATCATCATGCGCAGTGGGGCCACGATCGTTCTGGCGGCGGCGTTGGCGGCGGCGGCAGTCGCGCCGGCGTACGCAAAGAAAAAGGACAAGGCCGCGGACGCCGCGTCCGCCGTCAAGGTTGACCCCGCGGCGACGCCATCGGGCGTCTACAAGCCCGATCCCGTGCACCGTCACCTCTATTTCAGCTACATGCATCAAGGGTATTCGGTCTCCTGGGTGCGCTGGCGAGACTGGACAGGCGAGCTCAACTGGAATGCCGAGAGCCCCGAGAAGTCATCCGTGAATGTTGCGATCGATGCGACGAAGATCGACACCGGCTTCGAGGTGTTTGATGGCCATATGAAGAGTGAGAAGTTCTTCGACGTCGCCAACCATCCGGCCATCACCTTCGCCAGCACCTCCGTGAAGCAGAAGGGCGCGAATAAGGGTTCGATCACCGGCGATCTGACGATCAAGGGCGTCACCAAGCCCGTTACTCTGGACGTGACCTTCAACAAGGGCGCGTTCGAGGAGCGCGCCAAGGCGCCGAAGCTCGGCTTTTCGGGCAAGACGACGCTGAAGCGATCGGATTGGGGTCTCGATGCCGCCATTCCGTTTGTCGGCGACGAGGTGACCGTCATCGTCGAGGCCGAATTCTACGGCCCGCCGACGACGGCTGCGGCTCAGTAGGGCAGGGGAGCGTCGTGAAGGAACGCTACTCGACGGTTGCGATCGCGCTTCACTGGGCGATTGCGCTTTTGATCATCCTGCAGATCATCGGCGGCTTTTATCTCGAAGATTTCGCGCATGAGGTTCGCAAGGCGGCGGCGGACGACCCGCGTCGCGCGCAGATACAGGACATGTATCAGGTGCACAAATCCTTCGGGATCACCATTCTCGTCCTGTCGCTGGGGCGACTCGTCTGGCGCCTCGGCCACAAGCCGCCGCCGCTGCCGGCCGCAATGCCGGCCTGGGAGAAATTCGCGGCACGCGCTGTGCACGTCCTCTTTTACGTGCTCATGATCGGCGCGCCGCTCGGCGGCTGGGCGATCGTCTCGACGTCTTCATTCAATGTGCCGACGGTGATTTTCGGCCTCTTTGAGCTTCCGCACCTGCCCTTTTTCAACGGGCTTGAGGACAAGGAGGATATCCACGAGCTGTTCGAGGAGATGCACGAGCTTGCGGCCTTTGCGATCCTCGGTCTACTCGGACTTCACGTCGCCGCGGCGCTGAAACACCATTTCTTCAATCGCGACGGCGTGCTCGCGAGCATGGCCCCGATCTTCAGCAGGAAGAGCGCATGAGGATGCCTGCGGCAGCGGTTCGCATTGCGCTCGGCGCGGTCGCGTCTCTTGCCATTGCAGGGGGATGCGGCGCAGCCGCTTCTCCCGCGCCGCCAGCGTCTGGGGCGCCGGTCTCGGCGCCGGCATGGAAGGTCGATTACGCCAAGAGCCGCCTCGGCTTTTCCGGCACGCAGACCGGCAAGGCGTTTGAAGGCCGCTTCGAGAAATATGACGCCAGGATCGCATTCGATCCTGCTAATCCGGCACACGCGCTCATTGATGTGACGGTCGATATGTCGTCGGCGAAGACCGGCGACAGGCAGCGCGATGCGGCGCTCCCCGGATCCGACTGGTTCAAGGTCAAGCAGTTCCCAACGGCGCGTTACGTGGCGACGCGCGTTGAGAAGAAGGCGGATGGCAGCTTTCTCGCTCATGGCGACCTCACCATCCGCGGCGTCAAGCGGAGCCTGCCGCTGCCATTCACGCTGCAGGTTGACGGCAAGACCGCGACTGCGAAAGGCGAAGCAAGGCTCCTGCGCACGGATTTCGGCGTCGGCCAAGGAGAATTCGCCGACGGCGCCTGGGTCGGCCTCGATGTGACGGTCACAGTTGAAATCCGCGCTATGCGATAGAGCGGGCGGCCATTTCCGAAACACCGCGGGAAAAATCCGCCGCCGAACTTTCGCGCCGCTTTGGTTCAGTATTTCCGCATCAGGCCGACCAGCTTGCCTTGAATCGCAACACGGTCCGGACCGTATATGCGTGTCTCAAAAGCGGGGTTCGCCGCTTCGAGCGCAATCGAGCCGCCCTTGCGGCGGATGCGCTTCAGCGTCGCCTCTTCGCCATCCACGAGCGCGACCACGATCTCGCCATTGGCGGCGTCGTCCGACTTCTGAATGACTGCATAGTCGCCGTCATGGATCCCGGCCTCAATCATCGACTCCCCTTGTACTTCGAGAATGAAATGCTCGCCGGATCTGAGGAGAGCCTTGGGCGCGGCGACCCGATCAATCTCGTGCTGGATCGCCTCAATCGGCGTGCCGGCGGCGATGCGGCCCAGCACCGGAAGGTCGAGGGCGTCTCCGCCCGCAGACGCTGTCGCCCGCGGCGGCCGTTTTCTGGCGAAACGCCCTTCAACGACTGACGGGGAAAAACCCTGGACGCGCGTTGACGCCGCATCGGGCAATCGAAGCACCTCAAGCGCCCGCGCCCGGTTGGGAAGGCGGCGCAGAAAACCGCGTTCCTCGAGCGCCATGATCAGCCGGTGGATGCCGGACTTCGATCTAAGGTCCAGCGCCTCCTTCATCTCGTCAAAAGAGGGCGAGACGCCCGTTTCCTTGATGCGCCGGTTGATGAAGATCAGCAGCTCGCGCTGTTTTTCCGTCAGCATGTCTACCTCATCGGCCGAGGGGCCGAACTTTTCCTGTTCCGCCGTGCTTGGCCGCCACACGCGCTTGCCTCGCCAAAGCGAGGCCGGAACAAAACAATAACGTTCTATGCTTGTTCTGACAGCGCTGTCAACAAAGTTGGGGAAATTCCAGGGACCCGGCGCCAGCGGCCTGACGAACTCCGGCTGCGCACAGAATCATGAAACGCAGCTCCGGCAGCTTGAACGGCCCCATCCTTGCCGCCGCCTAAACGTCATCGCCGCTTCCCAAGGGCGGAAATTGTCAGCGATCGCCGCGGCACGGCCGGCTTTGCGGCGACCGTGATCATGTCGCTCGCTGGATTGGCGGCAGGAACTCTCGGCGGCTACCTCGCCGACCGTCCAGCGTCGGCGCAAGGTTACGCGGACAGTCTCGATCTTCGGGATGCGCCGCTGCTTGGCTCCTCGTTATCGGTCGGACCGACAGACAACCGGCTTATGCGCGACCTGTCGGGCGGCGTTCCCGAGCGCTTCGATGCGCCCGTGGCGCTGGCGCCGCGGATCATCATTGTGTTTGACGACATGGGGCTGGATCGGGCTGTCTTCGATGAGGTGATGCGGTTGCCGGGGCCGCTGACGCTCTCCTTTCTTCCTTATGGACGGGAGTCGCGGGTGCTGGCGCGCGAAGCGGCCGAACGCGGTCATGCCGTGATGCTGCATCTGCCGATGGAGCCGGCTGGCGCTGCCGATCCAGGGCCCGGCAGTCTTTCTTCGCGCATGTCAGAGAACGAGCTTGCAGCGAGTCTTGAACGAAACCTTGCCGCGCTCGACGACTATGTCGGAGTCAACAATCACATGGGCTCCAAGCTCACGCGGGATGCTGCGGCGATGGAGATGATCCTCGCCCGGCTCAAGGCGCGCGGCCTTTTCTTTCTCGATTCTCTCACGACAGGGGAAAGCGTTGTCGCGCGCGCCGGCGAGGCGGTCGGCGCCGCCGTTCTTACGCGCGACGTCTTCATCGATGCGGAGCGTGGCGAGGCCAGCGCCATGGCGCAGCTGCGCCTCGTCGAGCGCATCGCGCGCGAAACCGGATTCGCCGTCGCCATCGCTCACCCTCGACGCGACACATTGAAAGCGATCGGACCCTGGCTCGCTTCGGCGCCCGCGAGGGGCTTCACGCTCGCGACAATTTCCTCGCTCGCGCCCGTTGGCGAAACCATGGCGATCGCCTTGCGCGACTGATCAACCCGGCGGTTTGGCGGGCTCCAGTCTCGGCTCCACGCGTTCGGGCTCCTGGGCCAGCGCTTCGGGCGTCTCGCCGAGTCGGTCCGCGCGCGCGAGCGCCGGGAACAGCTTCAGCCAGGCGATCGCCGTCAATATCGCAACCCCGCCGCCGAGAATGACGGCGCCGACCGGCCCGAGAAAGCGCGCGGCGACTCCAGACTCGAATTCGCCTAGCTCGTTCGACGCCGAGATGAAGATGAATGATACGGCCGAGACCCGCCCGCGCATCGAGTCTGGCGTCTGGAACTGGATGAGTGACTGCCGGACATAGACGGAGATCATGTCGGCGGCGCCGGACACGGCGAGGGCCGTCAGCGAAAGCCAGAACGCCGTCGACCACGCGAAGACCAGGGTCGCCGCGCCATAGACGGCGACCGCCGACAACATGAATGGTCCCGCCCGGCGCATGAATGGGCGCGCCGCCAGCATGAATGCCACGACCGCGGCGCCGGCGGCGGGCGCAGCACGCAGTAGGCCGAGCCCGCCGGCGCCGACATGGAGTATATCCCTGGCGAAAACCGGGAGGAGAGCCGTCGCGCCCGCGAAGAACACGACGACGAGATCGAGGAGGATGGCGCCGAACACGACCTTGTTGTTGAGCACGAATTTCAGGCCCTCGATCGTCATCTGGAGGCCGTTCGGATTGATGACCGGCGTCTGCGGCGGCGCTTTCAGCATGACGTTGACGACAAGGGCCAGCACGGAAAGGCCGGCGCAGACTCCGTAAACCAGCGCCGCCCCGCCGATATAGAGGAAGCCGCCAAGCGCCGGTCCGGCGACCGCGAAGACCTGAAAGCCGAGCGAATTCCAGGCGATCGCCTGGGACAGCTCTGAGCGCGGAACAAGATTGGGGTAGAGCGCGTTGCCAGCGGCCGGAAAGAAGGCGTTCACGCCGCCAAGGACGGCAGCGGCGAGGAAGATAAGGGGAAGAGCGAGTTCGGGCTTGAGGAATGGCGTGGCGATCAGGATGAGATTCGCGGTCAGCGCTGCGGCGTTGCAAAGGAGGATGATCGCCTTGCGGTCATAGCGGTCCGCCGCCTGTCCGCCGACGAGCGACAGGAGGAGGACGGGGAGAAACTGCACGAGACCGACAAAGCCGAGCATCAGCGCCGCTTCCTCGACCGACCTGTCGAGGCGCGCGAGGTCATAGACCTGCCAGCCGATGGCGACCGCGCGGATCTGCCGCCCGGCGGTCATCAGCTGGCGCATGATCCAGTACAGCAGGTAGGCGCGGTGTCTGAAGACGCTCAAGGAAGGGGCGAGGGACATGGGACGCAGTGGCGGGCTTGGCGGCTCTGATGTAGATCGCCCGTAATGGCTGACGAAGCAACGACCCGGCGCCCGGCCCGCGCAGCCTCGCGCGCGATCCTCGCAGGGTTCATCTCTGACGCCGTCCCGATCGTTTCTTCCGCGATTCTCTTCGTCGCCGGCGCGGCGATGCTGCTCCTCTCGGCCGCGCCGCGTCTGCTCGAGAGCCGCGTGGTCGCCTACGCGGTCGCGCCCCTGCCGGTGATTGAGGCCTCGCATTTCATGATGTCGGTGATCGGCGTCCTGATGCTGCTGGTTGCGAGCGGGCTGCGTCAGCGCCTGCGATCGGCCCTCCTCGCGGCGCTGGTGCTGCTGGGCGCGGGCGCCGCGTTCTCCGCCGTGTCCGGGCGTCACTACGCCCATGCCTTGGGCATGGTCGCGGTTATGGCCGCACTCGCAGGGGCGCGCTCCGCATTCCAACGGGCGGCGGCGCCGCAGGGGGCGGCGCTCGCCCCTACATTTGTCGGCGCCGCCGCGCTCGTGGTCGCGGGCGTGGCGTGGCTCGGCTTCTTCTCGTTCCGTCATGTTCAATACAGGGACGAATTGTGGTGGACCTTTGCACAGGATGCGGAGGCGTCGCGCTTTTTGCGGAGTCTCGTGACCGCGGTCGTCGTCGTGGTTCTGGCGGCGACCTGGCGCCTCGCTCGCATCGGACGCGCGCCTCCCCCCGAGTCCCGCTCGCCCGATCTCGACGCGCGCATCGCAGCGGTGATCGCCGCCGGCGACTCGGTGACGCCTGACGCAAACCTCGCCTATCTCGACGACAAGCGGTTCCTGTTCAGTCCCAGCGGCGCCAGTTTCGTGATGTATGGCGTGCGCGGGCGCAACTGGATCGCGGTCGGCCCGCCGCAGGGCATGCGGGCGGAGTTTGCGGACCTCGCATTTGCGTTCAAGGGGCTTGCGGACCGGCATGGCGGCTGCGCGGTGTTTTATGGATTTGCCGAGGAATTCCTTCCCGCAGCCCTCGATCTCGGCCTCATCGTGCAGAAGATCGGGGAAAGCGCGCTCGTCATGCTTTCCGATTTTTCGCTGGAGGGCGGTCGGCGCGCCAAGCTCCGCCAGGCGCGGCGTAACGTCGAGAAAGCGGGAGCGCATTTTGAGGTCCTGCCCGCGCAATCCGTTCCCGACGAAATCGGCGCCCTGGAAGAGGTGTCCAACAGTTGGCTGGCTGCCCATCGCGGGGAGGAGAAACGCTTTACGCTCGGACGCTTCGACCCGGCTTATCTCGCGCGCTTTCCCGCAGCCGCGCTCCGCCGGAACGGACGCATCGTCGCCTTCGCCAATTTGTGGACGGCGCCGCGCGCCCGCGCGCTTTCCATCGATCTCATGCGCTATTCCGTCGACGCCCCGCACGGCGCCATGGACGCGCTCTTCGTCGAGCTGATGCTATGGGGAAAGGCTCAAGGCTACGTCAGTCTCGACCTCGGCATGGCGCCGCTCGCCGGGCTCGAGGCGAGGCCTCTCGCGCCGGCGTTGACGCGCCTCGGCGCTCTGGTCTTTGAGCGCGGCGAGGCCCTCTACGGGTTCGAAGGCCTCAGACAGTACAAAGACAAGTTCGCTCCCGTCTGGAGGCCGGTCTATCTTGGAGCGCCGAGCCGGCTTGACGCCGCGGTGGCGCTCGCGGACGTCGCCCTCCTCACCAGCGCCGGCGCCAGGGGGCTTCTCGGCTCGCCCCGTCGTGCACAGCGTCCTCGACAGCCCTGACGCTCCCGCCTACCTTCCGGTCGCGCAGCAGAGTTGGCGACATGGCGGTTGGTGCGGAACATTTTGACATCCTGATTGTCGGCGCGGGCCTTTCCGGAATCGGCGCCGCCTGGCACCTGCAAAGGCGCCTGCCCGAAAAGAGCTACGCCATCTTCGAGGCCCGAAGCGGCATGGGGGGCACATGGGACCTTTTCCGCTATCCGGGCGTGCGCTCCGATAGCGACATGTTCACCCTGGGTTACCGCTTCAAACCCTGGACGAAAGCGAAGGCCCTCGCGGATGGACCGAGCATCCGGGAATATGTGATCGAGACCGCTCGCGAGAACGGCATTGACAAAAAGATCCGCTTCAACCACCGCGTAACTGATATCGCCTGGTCCTCGAGCGATGCGCGCTGGACGGTGACGGCTGTCACCGATGGGCGGACCGTCAAGGCGACCTGCTCCTTCCTGTGGATGTGCTCCGGCTATTACCGCTACGAGTCCGGGCATGAGCCGGCGTTTCCGGGTCAGGAGAGATACAAGGGTCAGTTCATCCATCCGCAGAAATGGCCCGATACTCTCGACTATGCGGGCAAACGCGTCGTCGTCATCGGCTCGGGCGCGACCGCGATCACCATCGTTCCTTCCATGGCGGAGAAGGCGGCGCATGTGACCATGCTCCAGCGCTCGCCGACTTATGTCATGTCGCTGGGGCGCGCGCAGGCCTTCGCGAATTTCGTCAGCCGCCATCTCCCGGCGAAGCTCGCCTACCGCGTCATGCGCGCCTACAGCGTGCCCTTCCAGATGTGGTTCTACAACAAGGCGCGCAAGAAGCCCCAGGAGGTGAAGGAGTTCATCCTAGGCGAGGCGCGCGAAAAGCTTCCCAAGGGCTATGATCTCGGGAAACACTTCACGCCCCGCTACAATCCGTGGGACGAGCGCCTCTGCTTCATGGATGATGACGACCTGTTCAAGGTCATCTCAAGCGGCAAGGCGTCCGTCGAGACCGACGAAAT
>CAYTVQ010000067.1:0-11725 GCA_964441615.1 uncultured Caulobacterales bacterium
AATCTGGGCGCGGGCCGCCGCTCACCTCGAAACAACGCGTGCTGACGAACTGCTCGACCCCGGACTTTCCGCCGAAGACCTCCTTTACCGGCTTTACCATGAGGACGGCGTGCGCGTGTTCGAGACCCGATCCGTCGTCGCGGCATGCCATTGCAGCGCCGGGAAGATCGAGGCCGTGCTCGAACGCTATGACCCGGCTGAACTCGCCGGGATGATGGAGGGCGGCGCCATTCGCGTCTCGTGCGAGTTCTGTCGCGCCGAGTACCGGTTCGACAATAACGGCCGGAGGATCCCGTGAATGAAGAGAGATTTGAACAGGAACTGAAGCCCCTCGAGTTCGAGCTTGCGAAGCTGCAGGAGACTGTCGCGCGCAAGGGGCTCAAGATCGCCATCCTGTTCGAGGGCCGCGACGCCGCCGGCAAGGGCGGCCTCATCAAGACCCTCACCGCGCGCATGAACGCCCGCATCTGGCGCATCGTCGCTTTGCCCAAGCCCTCGGACGTCGAGCGCTCGCAGTGGTATTTCCAGCGTTATGTCGCAGAACTCCCGTCCGCCGGCGAAATCGTCCTCTTCGATCGCTCCTGGTACAACCGCGCCGTGGTCGAGCCGGTGATGGGCTTTTGCACGGCGGAAGAACACGAAATCTTCATGCGCGATGTCGGGGCGTTCGAGCGCATGCTCGTCGATAGCGGGCTCGTTCTTCTCAAATACTGGATCCACGTCTCCGCCGAAGAGCAGGAGAGACGGTTTCAGGAGCGCGCCTGCGACCCGAGAAAGCGCTGGAAGCTCTCGCCCATCGACCTCGAGGCGCGCCGCCGCTGGGCGGAGTTCTCAAAATACCGCAACAAGATGCTGGAAATGACGCATACGGATCACGCGCCATGGCGCGTCATCGACGGCGACGACAAGGAGAAGAGCCGTCTCAACTGCATCCGGTCGATCCTCGATGTCATCCCTTACGAGTACAATGAGGAAGCCTTCCGTCCCGTGGTTCTCCCCCCGCGCCAGACCGCCGAGGAGGGCGGCTACGCCCCCTCGGGGATCGAGAAGAGGCTGATGGTCAGGGACCATTACCCAAACGGCAAATCCGGCTGATCGTCCGGAAAGCGCCTGCGCCAGGCGGCGCGATCGAGACGATGCACGAGGCAGAGATCCTCGCCGCCATCGCCGAAGCGCTGGAGGCCGACGGGCTCGAAGCCAAGGCGGCGATAGAACTTGTGCGCGCGGACATTGCTGGCGAGGGGATCGATGACGATGCCGGAGACGTCGGGATCGGAAAAGCACATGCGCAAGGCTATGCGCATCATCTCCTCCCCATGACCCCTGCCGAGGCGGTCCTCCTCGCCGATCCAGATGTCGATGGCGCGCAGGTTCGGCTCGATATCGCCCCAGTAATGCGTTTCTTCCCGATACGGATCGGCGATCTGCACGGCGCCGATCGCAAGGCCGTCGAGCTCCGCAATGTAGTAGCGCGAATGAGGCGAGGCGGCGGCGATTTCCCCCGCCCAGTCAATGTCGCCGAAGGCGAGGGCCTGATCGGGATCGTCCGTCGTCGCGGCGATCACATGGGGCTTTTCGTTCCAGCGCGCGAGCGCCGGAATGTCGGCAGGGATTGCAGGTCTGAGGCGGACGGCCATGCTCTCGACGTGGGGCGGGGCGAAGGGAAAGACAAGCGCTCTGGACGGGCGGAGCTTTCCCCGATACGCCATGGACGACCGGCAGGCAGGCGATGGCGGACCGTCTCAACAGAATCGTGACGCGCGGCGGCGACAGGGGCGAGACCTCGCTCGCCGACGGCGCGCGCGTGTCCAAGGCCGATCCGCGCATCGCCCTCATGGGCGAGGTCGATGAGCTGAATTCCGCAATCGGCGTCGTGCTTGCTCATGATCCGGGGGCGGAGGTTCGCGAAACGCTCATCCTCGCCCAGCACGATCTGTTCGATCTCGGCGGGTCCCTCTCGATGCCCGGGGCCCCTGTTCTCTCGCCGGCGCATGTCGCGCGCATCGAAGGGGCGGCGCTGGACCTCAACAAGGCGCTGCCGCCGCTGAAGGAGTTCGTTCTGCCGGGCGGCGCGCCGGTTATCGCCTTCCTCCATGTCGCGCGCACCGTCTGCAGAAGGGTCGAGCGCGCCGCCGTCGCGACGCTCTCGCGCCAAGAGACGGCGGACGCCGTTCCCTACCTGAACCGGCTTTCGGATTTTCTCTTCATCGCCGCGCGCGCCGAAGCAAGGCGCCTCGGCGCGCCCGAGGTTCTGTGGGTCAAGGCGAAAAGCCTGTCGTCATGAAATTCGACCGGCGGATGGCGATCGCATCGGCGTTGTGCGCCTCAGCCTGCGACGGAAAGGAAGAATCGTCCATGTACGGTCTGATCGGCAATATGACGGCGGCGGCGGGCAGGCGCGACGAACTGGCCGCCATCCTCCTTGAAGGCGTCGCCGGAATGCCGGGGTGTTTGAGTTATGTCGTCGCGTTCGATCCCGGGGATGCGGACAGGATCTGGGTGACGGAAGTGTGGGAGAGCGAAGCCCAATGGCGCGCCTCGCTCGGCTTGCCTTCCGTCAAGGCCGCCATCGCCAAAGGCCGGCCGCTGATTGCGGCCATGAATCAGGTCGCCGCGACGGCGCCCGTGGGCGGTCACGGGCTCAGGCGATAGCCGCGCGCGTCGCGGACGACGCCGAAGACCTCGGCGAGGCGCGCCTCGTCGAGCGCCTGCGCCGCGGGTCCGTCGGCGACAATGCGGCCCTCATTCATGGCGATGATCCGCGTGCAGCAGCGCAGCGCGAGATCGAGATCATGGAGCGCCGCGATCACAAGCCCGCCGCCGGCCGCCTTCGCAGACAGGACGTCCATGATCGCCACCTGGTGCCGGGGGTCGAGCGAGGAGGTCGGCTCGTCGGCGAAGAGCGCCGGCGTTTCCGCTGCGAGCGCCCGCGCGAGATGCATGCGCGCCGCCTCGCCGCCCGACAGCGTGAAGGCGTCGCGGTCGCGAAGCGCGAGCATGCCGGTCGCGGCGAGCGCGCGGCTGACGGCCTCGCTGTCGGCGTCGGAGAGTCGGACCGATGATCCGTAGGCGAAGCGGCCGAGCGCGACGACGGCGGCGACGCTGCGATTCCACGCAAGCTCGCGCTGCTGCGGCAGATAGGCGCGCAGGCGCGCCAGCGCCGCGGGATCCGTGCGTCGCACGTCGGCGCCGGCAAGGGAGACGGCGCCGCTTTCCAGCGTCTCGAGCCCGCACAGAGCGCGCAGCAGCGTCGATTTGCCGGCGCCGTTGGGGCCGACGAGCCCGATGAATTCGCCGCCCGAGGCCTGAAAGCTGGTGCGCTCCAGGATGCGCCGGCCTGCCCTGGCGACGGCGACGGCGTCGGCGACGAGTCTTGTCATGACGCCATCCTCTGGGTCCGGGCGGCGATGAGGATGAAGGCGGGCGCGCCGACCAGGGCCGCGGCGACGCCGAGCTTCAGTTCCTGGGCGAAAGGCAGGAGGCGGATGAAGAGGTCGGCCGCCGTGAGGATCGCGCCCCCGACCAACGCCGACGGGATCAGCGCCGCGCCGGGATCGTGGCGCAGGAAGGGGCGCGCGAGATGCGGCGCGACGACGCCGACAAAGCCGATCGCGCCGGCAAGCGCGACGCTGGCGCCGGTCAGGAGCGCCGCGCCGGCAATGGCGAGCAGGCGGACCATTCCGAGATCGGCGCCGATGGAGCGCGCGGCCTCCTCGCCGAGCGAAAGGGCCGAGAGCCCTCGCGCCGAAGCCAGAACCGCGGCCAGTCCCGCCGCCATGAAGGGAGCGACCAGGAGAATGTCTTTGAACGAACGATTGGTCACCGCGCCGAACAGCCAGTTTACGAGGTCCGACAGCACGAAAGGATTCGGCGCCAGATTCATGACCAGCGCCATCAGCGCCCCGGCGAAGGAGGACAGGCCGACGCCGATGAGAATGAGGCGCGTCGGCGACACGCGGCCCGCGCCGAGCGCGAACAGAAGCGCGACAGCGACGAGCGCGAACAGAATCGCAGCAAGCGGCGTCGCCAGCGCGGACAGCGCCGCAAGGTTGAAATAGACGGCGATGATGGCCCCGAGCGCCGCCATGGCGGAGACGCCGAGGACGCCGGGATCGGCGAGCGGGTTGCGCATGAGGCCCTGCAGGGCCGCGCCCGAGGCGGCGAGCGCCGCGCCCGCGAGAAAAGCGGCGAGCGCCCGGGGCAGACGGATTTCCCAAAGGATGACGGCGTCGGGCCCGGCGGCGAAGGCATTGGCGAGATCGATCCCCGCAGGTCCGATGAGAAGCGAGGCCATGAGCCCGGCGAGGGCCGCCGCGCCGGCGCCAAGCGAAAGCATGAGGCTAGCGCGCATCGCCCGCCTCATCGATCGCGTGTCGGATGAATTCGGCGGCGTCCACGGAAAAAAACCCGGGACAGGAGATCAGATCCGCAGGCAGGCGGATGACGCGGGCTTGCGAGAAAGCGCGCGCAAAGCCCGGATGGCGCGCGGCGGACCAGTTGTCGGCATTGACGCTCGCCCCATCGAAGAAACCGGCGATGATGAGATCGGGCGGCGCGGCGACGAGCCGCTCGAGCGGAAGCGCCGGCCATCCCGCCGCGCCGTCTTCCGCAGCGATATTGACGACGCCAGCCGCTGCGAAGATCGCGTCGATCATGGTTCCCTTGCCCGCCGTGACGCCGCCCGGCGTCACATAGAGCGCGCGCAGGCCCGTCTGCCCGCGTGCGGCGAGAGCGGCGAGCCGGGCGTCCATCGCGGCGACAAGCGCCTCGCCCTGCGCCTGCCGGCCGAGCGCGTCGGCGGCGGTCTCCACGACGGATCTGACCGCTCCGAAATCCGGGGCGTAGCCGAGCGTCACGGTCCTGACGCCGAGCCGGTCGAGGCGGGCGGGGTCGCCGCCCCAGAAGCGCAGGACAATATCGGCCTTCCGGGAGAAGGCCTCCTCGGCGTCCGGGCGGGCGCGGGGCAGGCCGCCAGCCTCCGCGCGCATGAAGGAAAAGTCCCGCGCCGCGTCGGGCGAGAGCGCGGCGATGTCAGTCGGCGCGGCGAGGGCGAGGGCGAGCTGGTCGGCGCAGAAATCCGCCGAAAAGACGCGCATGGCGGCGGCGATGGCGGCAAGCGCGCTCACAGGCGGGCCCTGAGGCCTGCGTACAACGAAGCGCCGGGCTCGCCATAGCCGGAGACGTCCTGATAGTCCGAATCGGTTGCATTTTCGATGCGGCCGTAAATTTCGAACGCGTCGCTCAGCGCATAGGAAGAGCGCAGATCGAGGCGCAGGAAAGAGTCGTTCTCTGCGGGCAAGTCCGGCTCGCGCCCATTCACGGCGAGGCTAGCGGCGAGCGACCACTTCGGGGTCGGATGGACGGTCGCGGTCGCGACAGCGCGGTGCCTGGGAATGCGCAGCAGCGGCGCGCCGGAGGCAAGGGTCTGCGCATCCGTGAAGGTGTAGCCGAGCGAAAGATCGGCCCGCTCGCCAAGAGCGAACGCGGCCTCGGTCTCGACGCCGCGCGAACGCGCCCTTGAGATATTGTAGTAGCCGTTTTGCGCGAACGAGAAGTCGATGAGGTCCTTCGTGCGCGTTTCGAAGAAAGTCGCGCTCAAGGCCGCAACGCCCCGGCGCCATTCGAAGCCGGCGTCGTAGCCATGGGCGCGCTCGGGCCTGAGATCCGGATTGGGCATGACGCCGAACTGGTCGAAATGGAGTTCGAAGAGGCTCGGCGCGCGAAAGCCCTGGCCCCAGCTCGCGCGCAATCTCAGATTGTCGGCGATCGCATAGCTCGCGGAGATGCGAGCCGTCGTCGCGCCCTCGAAGTCGGAGAACTCGTCGCGACGCAGGCCTGCTGCGACGTGGAGGCCCCCGCCAAGCGCGCCTTCGAGAAGGGCAAAGGCGGCGCCCGAGAGCCTCTGGTCATCGACGCCCGACACGCGCGCGGCGGCGCGCTCGAACTCGGCGCCGGCGACAAGATTGAAGCGGTCTGCGAGAGCGACGTCCGCGAGATAAGCGGCGCGCAGGCGCCGCCCCTCCGCCGCGAAAGTCTCAAAGCCGAGATCCTCGTTGCGCCGGTCGATGGCCGACCAGGAGACCGAGATGGCGCCGTCGACGCCGCCATGCGCATGCGCAAGCATGGCGGAAATTGCGTAGTCCTTCGTCCGCTCCGTCTCAGCCGTGTCGCCGAGCGTGAAAGCCGGCGGCGGAAAGCCGTCGACTTCGGCCCTCGACCGGCTGAGGCGCGCGCTGATCTCGCCGCGCCAGGCGCCGCCGAGCCGCGCCCCCGCCTTGCCCGAAGCCGCAATCGTTCGGTAGCCGTCCTTCTCGGCGCCGCCGTCTGCGCGCGAAATCCCGTCGTTGCGCGCGCCCGACACTGTCGCCCGCGCAAAACGATCGTCGCCGCCGGCGCTGAGCGTAGCGCCGCCGCGGAAGGTCCCGAGCGCGCCGCCTTCAAGATGGAGCGTGGCGGCGGATTCGAGCGCGCGCGCCGTCACGATCGAGATGACGCCGCCGATGGCGTCGGCGCCATAGAGAATCCCCTGAGGTCCGCGCAGGATTTCGATGCGTTCGATGTCGGCGACATCGAGATTGGCGAAGTTGAACCCGCCCTGGGGTGCGGCCGCGTCGTTGACGACGATCCCGTCGATGATGACGAGGGACTGGCCGCTCGCCGCCCCGCGCAACCGCACGCCCGCAAAGCCGCCGGCCCCGCCATTGCGCGCAAGACTGGCGCCGACTGCGTCGCGAATGGCGTCGGCGGCGAAGGCGTATTGGCCCGCCTCGATGTCCGCCCTGTCGATGACGGATACAGAAGACCCCGTCTCGTCGGCGGGACGCGGCGCGCGCGCGGCCGAAACGACGATTTCATCGGCGCAACGATCCTTGCGCCCGTCGCATGAGGGCGGGGGTTCAGCGCGCGCGGCGCCGACGCAGGCGATGAGGCACAAGACGGTTGTGGAAAACTTCAGGTCCGGCACAGGCGACTCCTTCCATCAAAGGTTCGTCGCCGCGACGGATCATCCGCTCGCGTCGGCTGCTCCCGGCCGGGCGAGGGCGACTGTTGCGACGGCAGGTCTCCTGGCTTGCGGGTCCCTGTCTCCCAGCCCCTTCCCGGACCCGGCGGGTCCAGTGGTCATGGCCGGAAAACTCGCCGCTTACAGTTGCGGGCACAGCCGCGGTCTTGCACCGCGTTCCCTATTCTCCCCCCGGTTCGGGGGGCACCGTCGCCGGTCTGCCTAGGATTCCGGCGGCAGCCTGGCAAGGGTGGTTGTTGCCTGAGCGCCACATCGGCCGGAAAAAAGCCCGGGGTCAGCCCGGGCGGAAGCGAGCATGAGCTGGGCGCGCGACCGATGCGCTGATGCAACATGATAAACCGGTTCTTAACCGGCATCGGCGAATTGCTGAAATATCGCTGTAAGTCGAAGCCTAAATTGGCTAGGAAACCTTGGATAACGGGCGCCGCATTCAGGCGAGGCGGCATACCATTCGTTCACCTGAGGAGGGGACTGATGAAACTCAAGACTGCACTTTTCGCGGCCGCCGCCACCATCGCGATTTCGCCCGCGGCGTTCGCGTATGAAGGCCTTTATGGCGCCATCGGCGCCGGTCTTTCCTACATGGAAGACGATCTCGACATCGAATCGCTCACGGGCCCGCAGGCGCCCTTCGATACCGAGATGAACACGGACAACGGGATCGGCGTCTATACCGCTCTCGGCAAGCATTTCGGCGACAGCTGGCGCGGCGAGATCGAGTTCAGCTACCGCAATAACGACGTGCGCAGCCTGACCGCGGATGTTCCGAAGATCTCGGCCTTCCCTGAAGGCACGGTCTCGGGCGACATTTCGGCCTATGCGCTCATGGTCAACGTCCTCAAGGACCTTGATTTCATCGGCGGCGACTGGGTCACTCCCTATGTCGGCGGCGGCGTCGGCTTCGCGCATCTCGACGCGGATTTCGTCGGCGTTCGGACGCTTGGTCTCAACGGCCTCAACAACATCGTGGTTGACGACTCCGACCGGCGCTTCGCCTATCAGGGCATCGCCGGCCTTGCCTTCAAGCTCGCCGAAAGCCTCTCGCTCGATGTCTCCTATCGCTATTTCGGCACGCTCGATCCGAAGTTCGGCGGCCTGCTGCAGGGCACGCCCTTCACCTATGAGGGCTCGTACGGAAACCACAGCGCGTTTGCGGGCCTGCGCTGGAACTTCGGCGCGGCGCCGGCCAAGGTCGAGTACAAGGATTGCTGGGACGGCTCGTCCGTGCCGGTGACGTCCGATTGCCCGCCGCAGATCAAGGAAACGCAAAAAGCCGAGCCGATCCAGACCATCGTCTATTTCGACTACGACAAGTCGAATCTGACGCCTGAAGCGCAATCGCTGATCCGCGAAACGGCGCAGCGCGCGCTCCAGTTCAACATCCAGACGGTGAAGGTTGAAGGCAACGCCGACCGCTCGGGCGGCTCGGCCTACAACCAGGCCCTGTCGCAGCGCCGCGCCAATGTCGTTCGTGACGCTCTGGTCGCCAATGGCGTCCCGGCGGACCGCATCGACATGTCGGCCTTCGGCGAAGACAATCCGGCCAAGCCGACTCCGGACGGCGTCCGCGAGCCGCTGAACCGCCGCACGGAAATCAAGATCACCTTCATGTAAGGTTTTCGAGAGTTTCGGAAACAAGCCGGCGCGGGAAACCGCGCCGGTTTTGTTTTGGGGACTGGCCCGCCCTGCGCCGATGCGGCGATTCCTGACTGACCGACGGGGTCCCGCCTTCTTGACGGAAGGGGCTGTCCCGGCGGTCGCGGACGGCGACGCCGCCGGCGCGGCGGAATGGCTCAATCAGTCCTTCGCGTAGATCTTCAGGAACGCATCGACGCCGCGGTCGATGCGCTTGCTGATCGCGGCCTCGATATCAGCGGGCGGATCGCCCAGCAGAATCTCCGTGTGCAGAGGCTCCGTGATGAGAAAGCCGAGCTGCCAGATCGCCTCTTCGGCGTCGCCCTTCCGGATCTCGCCGTTCGCCATCATGCGCTCAAGCAACGGGGCGCAGTTGCGCACCAGCCAGCGCGGCCCGGATTCGAGGAATAGCTTGCCGAGCTCGGGATTGCGCCCCGCCTCGAATGTGGCGATGCGCCGGAGCGCGATCGATTCCTCGGAAAAAATGCCGTGCACGATCACCGAACACATGGCGCGGATGAAGTCGCGCGGCGGCAGGTGTGCGGCGACCTCATCGACGTTGTTCGGCATCAGACGCCTGCAACTTTCATTGATGGCCGCTGCGAAGAGCTCCTCCTTGGAGCGGAAGCGGTTATAGACCGTCCGCTTGGAGACGCCGGCCGCAAGCGCGATCGCGTCCATGCTGGCGGCGTCGAAGCCGCGTGCGAGGAATGTCGTGCGCGCCGCCTCGACGATGGCGGCCTCCTTCTCGTCTTCCTCGATGCGAAGTTCGGTCGTGCTCACGGGCGCCCCTGGTCCGCCGCTCGGACGAGGGTACAGGACGCCGGGGGCGGGCGGCTAGGGCCCGGACAGGCTGATTTGCGGCCGGACAGGGCTAAGGCCCCCCGGGGCTTACGCGGTCGGAGGAACGCGCCGGGGGGCGACAACAGGGATCGGCCGCGCCTGCTAGGACGGCCTGCACAGGCGTTCACCTGTCGTTAACCTGCAGCCTGCGAGGGTTTTCCATGGCCTCGAGAAGAAAAGGCGGCGCGCGTCGCCGCAGGCGCGGGCGCAAAGCCCGCCGGCCCGGCGCGCGTCTTGCGGGCGCGCTCCTGCGACACGGCGCCAGCGCCGGGATGGCTCTTCTGACAGGGCTGCTCGTTATCGCCGCGGTCGCGGCCTATGCGGCGCGGGATTTGCCCGAGACGGACAATCTGTGGGCCGCCGAAAAATCTGCGCGGCGCGTCACGCTTCTCGATATTTCCGGAGCGCCCATCGTCGTGCACGGCGAAAGCTACGGCCTTCCGGTGCGCCTCAGCGATCTCCCGCCCTATGTGCCGCTGGCCGTCCTCGCCGTCGAGGACCGCAATTTCCGCCATCATGTCGGTTTCAATCCCGTGTCGCTGGGGCGCGCGCTCCTCGCCAATGCGGAAGCTGGCGAGATCGTGCAGGGCGGCTCGACCATCACCCAGCAGCTCGCGAAGAATCTCTTCCTGTCGCCTGACCGGACCATGAAGCGCAAGCTGCAGGAGCTCGCTCTCGCGGTGTGGCTGGAGCTCCAGTTCACGAAAGACGAGATTCTAACGCTCTATCTCAATCGCGTCTATTTCGGCGCCGGCGCTCACGGCATTGACGCCGCCGCTCACCGCTATTTCGCCAAGCCGGCGCGGGCCCTGACCGTCGCAGAGGCCGCCGTGCTCGCCGGCCTTCTGAAAGCCCCGTCGCGCTACTCGCCGAGCCGCAACCCCGAGGATGCGGGGCTGCGCGCGCGCATCGCCATCGATGCGATGGAGAAGGCGAAATTCATCACCTCGTTCGAGGCCGCGCGCGCCCGCCGTGAAACCGTGAGACTCGCATCGCCGAGATTCACCGCCGCGCCCTATTTTGTCGATCACATCATGTCGGAGGCGCGGGCCCGCGCCCGCATCGACGCCGACATCGTGGTCAGGACGACCTTCGACCCGCGGATGCAGGCGGCCCTTGAGCGCGGCGTAGCGGCCGGGCTGTCGCTCGCCCCTCTGCCGGAAGATGCGCAGCTCGCCGCCGTGATCCTCGACGCGGAGGGCGCCGTGCGCGCCATGATCGGCGGGCGAGACTACCGCGCCAGCCAGTATAACCGCGCCAGCCAGGCGTTCCGCCAGCCGGGCTCTGCGTTCAAACCTTTCGTATTCCTCGCCGCGCTCGAAGCAGGCCTTGGTCCGGACGACCCGGTTCTCGACGCGCCGCTGCAGATCGATAAATGGCGCCCCGACAATTACGGCGGCCGCTTCTATGGCGAGGTGAGCCTCAGCGCCGCGCTCGCCCACTCGCTCAACAGCGCGACGGTGCGCGTTCAGGAGCGCGTGGGGCGCAGCGCCGTCAGGATCGCCGCGCGCCGAATGGGTCTCACCCGGACCGAAACGCGGGGGCCAGCTCTGGCGCTCGGCGTCGACGCGGTGAGCCCGCTCGAACTCGCCGGCGCCTATGCGCCCCTTGTGAATGGCGGCTTTCGCATCGCAATTCATTCAATCGACAGCATACGGACGGGTGACGGAGCCGCCGTGTGGCGGCGCGACGCCGCGATGCGCGACGTCGCCGCCTCGTTCAGAAGCGTCGGCGCGCTCAACCGCATGCTCGAGGGGGTGGTGTCGTCGGGGACCGGGCGGGCGGCCGCGATCCCGGGCTGGCGGGTCGCCGGCAAGACCGGCACGACGCAGGAGAGTCGCGACGCCTGGTTCGCCGGTCATGCCGGCGGCCTCGTTTGCGTGGTCTGGATCGGGCGCGATGACAATCGCCCGATCGCAGGTCTCGCGGGGGGCGGCGCGCCCGCGATCATCTGGCGCGAGGCCATGCGGCGCGCGCTGGAAAGCCGGACCGGCGATGCGCCGCCGGCGCCGCCTCCGACGGGCGCCGATCCTCTTGCCGTGATCATCGACGGCAAGGCCTGAGATTCCGGCGGGTCCTGGCGCAAGACTGGCGCTCCTGCGCGACGCTTCTTACATTCTCCCGGCAGCTTGTGGAGCCTTGTCATGTCCAGGACGCCCAAGGTGGCGCTTGCGATTCACGGCGGCGCGCTCGCCAAGGCCGGGCGCGACTATGAGAAAGCCGACG
>CAYTVQ010000068.1:0-11599 GCA_964441615.1 uncultured Caulobacterales bacterium
GGCGACCAGCGCGCGGGAGCGCCCTCGTCAAGCGCGGCCGCGAGATCGTCGCCAAGCGCTGCAGCGAGCGCAGCCTCGTAGCCCGGCGCCACTTCGACCAGTTCGATGAGCGGAGGAAAGTCGCCAAGCTTCTGCGCCTCGAGCACGCGCCGGAGCGCATCGGCTTCGGCTTTGATTTCGGAGAGGCTCTGCTCGGCCCTCTGGCGCGGCCCACGCAACGCAAGCTCGATCCTCTCGGCCTCGGCGCGTTCTTCCTCGGAGCGGTGCAGCGCGGCCTCAGCCGCGCGCGCTGCTTCTTCTGCCGTGATGAACCGGCTTTCGGCCTCGCTGAGCGCGCTCGCCTGCTCCGGCGACGGCGCGATGCGCGTGCGCTCGCCGGCGAGTTCCTCGAGCTGCGCGCGAATTCTCTGCAATCGACGCTCGGACTCGTCGATGGCTGCGGCGACGGCGCGGCGTCGCGCGTCGATTTCGGCGGCCTGAGCGCTCTTTGCGTCAAAGGCGCGCTCAGACTGCGCCGCGGCGTCGGCGCCGGCCGACATCGCCGCCTGCGCCTCGGCGAGCCGCGCGCCCTCAGAGGCCTCGCGTTCCCTAAGGCCGTCCTCTTCTCGGCTAAGCGCCGCGACGGCGTCTTCGGCGTCACGCAGGAGGTCGCGCTCGCGCGCCCCGTCGCTTTTGAGGCGCGAGAGCTCGCCGGCGAGGCGGTCAAGCTCTGCTGCGGCGCGGCGCGCGTCTTCATCGAGACCCTCGCGCGCGACGTTCAGCCGGTGCAGGCCCGCGGCCGCCTCGGCTTCGGCCTTGCGCAACGGGTCGAGGGCGGCATGTCCTTGGACCTGCGCTGCTGACGCCGCGGCGGCCGCGCGGGCGGTCTCCTCGATCAGGCCCGCAATCTCGGAAAGGCCGGCCTTGGCGGCTTCGCAGGCGTCGACGGCCTCCTTCCAGCGCAGATATGCGGCCATCGCTTCGGCGCGCCTGATGTCGCCTGAGATATTGCGGTAGCGTGTCGCCTGCCGGGCCTGACGCGCGAGCTGCGCACGCTGGGTCTCAAGTTCTCCCATCACGTCGTCCAGGCGCTCGAGATTCTGCTCGGCCGCCTTGAGGCGCAGCTCCGCTTCGTGGCGGCGGGAATGGAGGCCCGTTATGCCGGCGGCCTCCTCGAGCAGGCGACGGCGGTTCTGCGGTTTGGCGCTGATCAACTCGGCGATCTGCCCCTGACGGACCAGCGCCGGAGAATTCGCCCCGGTCGCCGCATCAGCGAATAGGAGCTGCACGTCTTTGGCGCGCACTTCCTTCGCGTTGATGCGGTAGATTGACTGGGTGCCGTCATCCTTGCGCAGGATGCGGCGTGAGACCTCGATCGTCGCGCTGTCATTATACTCGGCCGGCGCGCTGCGGTCGGAATTGTCGAGCGTCAGAACGACTTCAGCCCAGTTGCGCGACGGGCGCATCGATGTGCCGGCAAAAATGACGTCGCCCATGTCTTCGCCGCGGAGCGCCTTGGCGGAGGTCGCGCCCATGACCCAGCGCAGGGCCTCGAGCAGATTCGATTTGCCGCAACCATTCGGCCCGACGACGCCTGTGAGGCCATCGCGGATTTCAAGGTCCGTCGCTTCGACGAAGGACTTGAACCCGAGCAGGCGGAGATTGGTGAACTTCAAGTCAAGACCCCAAGGCGACTGTTCCGGCCCGCGCCGGCACGGCGGTCACTCGCCGCCGATTCTCCTGCCCGGAAAAGTGCGGCTTTTCCCTACTGGCCCGCCTTGGCGAGTGCGGCGTCGATGGCCTTGGAGATGTCCTCCTTGGAATAGGTAGCGGTCTTCTTGCCGTCGACGAAGAAAGTCGGGGTCCCGGTGACATTCATCTGGTCGGTCGCTTCCTTGAACTGGGCGTTCAGCATGTCGAAAATGTCCTGGCGCTGGAGGCAGCCATCGAACGCCGCCTTGTCCATGCCGGCCTGCGCCGAGAGCTTCTCGAGTTCGCTCCTCCAGTTCTGGCTGATCCAGGCTTCCTGCGTTCTGAAGAGATTGCCCATCACGGCGAAATAGGCGTCCTTGCCCCCTTTTTCGGCCGCGCAGCGCGCGACAATCGCGCCGACCATGGACAGCTCCTGCGGCGGGGTCCAGAATTCCCGGAAAACCAGCTTGGCTTTGCCCGTATCGATGTAGTCCTTCTTGATGTCCGGTATGACCTCGGCGTCTACGGCCGCGCAATGCGGACAGGTGGCCGACGCGTATTCGATGATGGTCACCGGGGCATTGGGATCGCCGATCACCATGTCCGTCGCCTTGAGGGCGAAGTGTTTGGCCGCAGCGGGCTTGGCCCCTTCGGCGCCAGGCTTATCTCCAGATTTCGAGGAAGCGTCGCCGCAGGCGGCAAGGGCCAGCGACAGCGAAATGAGCGCCGCGCGCTTGAAAGACAGCATGGTAACCTCGTTGGACGGACAAGGCGCTTGTAGCGGGAGGACGGGGTCTGCGCTAGGGCTCGCCAGCCGCCGTCAACCTTCACGAATCGCCCGATTTGCGGCGGATCGAGGCCCTGAACCGCGTAAGCGCGCCGTCGAGTTGTGAGTGGGGCGACTGAACGCCCGACCCCTGGCGAACGGCCACGCGGCCGACCGCTCCAGGCCCCAGATGCTCGTTGAGCCGTGAGCGGATCGCCTCAGCCTCGAACTGGACCCGCGCCGCAGCCGCCCCGTTGGGCGCAATCACCTCTAATGTTCGCCCGAGCCGGCCGCCCGCCAGACGGCCCGGCCGGCACAGCGCTGCAATCTCGGGGCCGACCAGAGCCGGCCAGGCCTCGACAAGGCTTGGATCGACATATTTCGTCCTTCGGGCGAGGTCCGCGACAATGCGGGCCACATGGCGGCGCATGTGGGGCGGCCCAGAGCGGGCGGGCTTGGTGACGATGGTCATGGCATGCTTGTAACACTTTCCGAAGTCGGTTGTGACGGTCCTCTGCAAGGCGCGGCGAGGGGACCCGGCGGAGGCGTGAGGGGACGATAATGGCGCTGACGCGGAAACCCCCAGCCGCCCGACTGCTCGGCTGGTACGAAAAGAACGCCCGTGAGCTTCCGTGGCGGTTAGGCCCCGAGGCCCGAGCCGCCGGCGCAAGGCCGAACCCCTTTCATGTGCTCCTGTCGGAGGTGATGCTGCAGCAGACGACGGCGGGAACGGTCGCACCACGCTTCGCCCGCTTTATTGAGCGCTGGCCGCATGCAGCCGCGCTCGCCGCAACGCCCATCGAGGACCTGCTCGCCGAATGGGCGGGCCTTGGCTATTACGCGCGCGCTAGAAATCTTCACGCCTGCGCCAAGGCGATCGTCGCCGAACATGGCGGCGTCGTTCCGGATACTGAGGACCTCCTCCGCAGTTTGCCCGGGATCGGGTCCTACACCGCCGCCGCAATCGCCGCCATCGCATTTGGCCGACGCGCGATCGTGATTGACGGCAATGTTGAGCGCGTAGCCTCACGCTACTTCGCAATTGATGCGCCGCCGCCTGGGGCCAGATCAATCATCCGCCAACGGTTGAATCATATTTGGCCGAGGCGACGGTCCGGCGAATTCGCCGAAGCCTTGATGGATCTCGGCGCGTCGGTATGCGTTCCGCGCGCTCCCCGATGCGGCGTCTGCCCCTGGAGCCAAGATTGTGCGGCGGCTTCGCTCGGGCGGCCCACGGAGTTTCCGAAGCGCGCCAAGAAACCGGAGAGGCCGTGGCGGCGCGGCGCCGCCCTCGCGCTTTTCGACGCGCGCGGCCGCGTGCTGCTCGAACGCCGGCCGGAAAAGGGCCTGCTCGGCGGAATGCTGGGCTTGCCGGGGACCACATGGGAGGCGGCGGCGCCCGATGTCGGCGCCTGGTCCGCCATCGCGACGCCGGCCGGCCGCATCACGCATGTCTTCACGCATTTCAGGCTGGATCTTGAGGTTTTCGTCGGCGAGGCAACGCCAAAGGCGGGCGAGGAATGGGCGGATGCAAGAGCCATCCGCATACCTACTGTCATGCGCAAGGCGCTTGATCTCGCGCTCGCTGCGCGCGGGCGCAACGCGTGAGTCTCACGCCGCCGCGCGTTCGAGGGCGGCAAGGAGCGCATTTTCATCCGCCTCGATTTCGAGCGGGGCCGTCGCCTGGGGCAACGCACGCAGGGCCGGATGCAGGTCTGGCGGGCGCTCAATGAGCGGCGCGACGATCTCCGGGAATTTCGACGCATGAGCGGTGGCGGCGACGACCCAGCGGCCTTCGGCGCATGAAGACGCCCGCGCACGCTTCATGGCGACGACTCCTGCGGCTGTGTGAGGGCATAGTTGTCGGCCATGCGCTCGCCATGCCTCCTTTATGGCGTCGCGGATTTCTGCATCGTCGATTGCGAATGCCCTGAATCTGGCGCGCATCTTTGAAACATCTGGAAACATGAAGCGCAGCCGCTCGGCATTGCTGGGGTCGCCGACATCCATGGCGGACGCGATCGTCCGGACAGTTGCGCGCGGGCGCCATACGCCCGTCTCGAGATAGTCGGGCATGGCTCGGTTCAGGTTGTGCGCCAGCACGATCTCACCGATGGGCGCGCCCATTTCGCGCGCAAAGGCGCATGCTGTCGCATGACCAAGATTGCCAGAAGGGATCACGAAATGGGCATGGACTCCATGGCGGCGCGCCGCCTCAAAACTTGCGGCGGCGAAATAGGTCATCTGCGGCAGGAGTCTCCCGATATTGATGCTGTTCGCCGAGGAGAGATCGCATTGCTCAGCAAGCTGATGGCTAGAGAAGGCCGCCTTGACGAGGCGCTGGCAGGCGTCAAAATCGCCGCGCACGGCAAGGGATGCGACATTCCCTCCCCAGCAGGTCAGCTGCCGCTCCTGCGTCGGCGACACCATGCCCTTCGGATAAAGGATGCTGACGCACGCGCCGGGCCGGTCATGAAATGCGGATGCGACCGCGCCGCCTGTGTCGCCGGAGGTGGCGACGAGAATGTGAAGCGGCCTGCGCGCTCCACGCCGCGCCCGCATCAGCGTGGCGCAGAGGAAGCGGGCGCCGAAATCCTTGAAGGCCCCGGTTGGACCATGAAAAAGTTCGAGCAGGTCCGCCTCGCCCAGAGGGATGAGCGGCGCCGGGAAGTTGAATGCCTCCTCCAGTATTGCAGAAAGCTCCAGCGCCAGCGGGTCGCCGGCGAGAAATGGAGCAAGCAGAGGCTCGGCGGCTTGCGCCAGCGTCGCATTGGGCCCCCTGCTTGCGGCCGCGGGAAGCGCAGCGGGGATATAGAGGCCGCCGTCAGGCGCGAGGCCAGCGGCAATCGCCTCGCTGAAGCTCGCCGGCGGCGCGGCTCCCCGTGTGCTGACATATTTCATACAAGCCGCGCTCCGGGCGACTCGATCTCGACGGAAAATCCGTCGGAGGGAATCGCGGCGGCGGCGAGCGTCGCCTGCATGGCCTTGAGGACGCGCGCGGCGTCCTTCTCAAGCGCCCAGGCGAAGATCGAGGGCCCGGCGCCCGAAATCGAGCAGCCAAGCGCGCCTTCGCCCATGGACGCCGCACGCACGCTCTCAAAGGACGGGATCAGCGACATGCGCTGCGGTTCGATCACGACGTCCTCGAAGGACGCCCGGATCATATCGATATCGTCGGTGTAGCAGCCTGAGATGAACCCGGCGAGATTGGCCGTCTGCCAGACGAAGTCGGAGAGCGTCACATTTCGTCTTAGTATCGCACGCGCCTCCTTGGTGCCGAGCATCAGGTGCGGATGCGCGATGACCGCGCGAACGCCATGCGGCGCTGGGATCTTCTTCACGCGCGGTTGATCTATGCCGACGGTGAGGACGAGTCCGCCAAAAAGCGAGGCGGCGATATTGTCCACATGAAGCGAGCCGCTCGACACCTTCTCGCCCTGCATGGCGAATTTCAGGAGGTCGAGCCTTTCGAACGGTTTTTCGAGGAGCGCGTTGGCGGCCACGACGCCAGCGACCGCCGACGCCGCCGACCCGCCAAGACCGGAGCCGAGCGGGATTCCCTTTTCGATATCAAGTTCGACCGCGAAAGGCGGACGCGCCTCCTCGAGCAAAGCCTCGACCGCCCGGCCCGCGGTATTGGCGGCAGGATCGAGAGGCAGTTCGGCGACGACGCCGCCAATCCCGGAAATCGACAGGCCTGAACCCGCGCGGCGGCGCGCCGTCACGCGGTCGCCCAGCGCCTCGACGGAGAATCCGAGAATGTCGAAGCCGACGGCGACATTGCCGACAGAAGCCGGCGCGAATGCGGTCGCCTCGTCCCTCACATGCGCGCTCCAAGATAGGAGGCGAGGCGGAGCAGATCGGCGAAGACGCCGGCCGCCGTCACTTCAGGCCCGGCGCCGGGCCCCTGAACGATGAGGGGGTTGAGATTGTAGCGGCGCGTCGTATATCGGACGATATTATCCGTAAGCGCTGTATTCGCGAGCGCCGTAGCAGCGTCGAGCTCGACGACGCCGACGCGCGCTTCGCCAGCGGCGGTGACCCGTCCGACATGGCGCAGGACCTTTCCGCGGGCGCGCGCATCGTCCAGCCGACGTCTCATTTGCCCGTCATATTCACGCAAGCCCTGCAGAAACTCGTCGGCCGAGCCCGCTGCGAGATCATGAGGCGCGAGACTTTCGATTTCTACGTCGGCAAGCTCCAGTTCAAGCCCCATTTCGCGCGCAAGAATGATGAGCTTTCTCGCAACGTCGAGGCCCGAAAGATCATCGCGCGGATCAGGTTCGGTGTAACCTTTGGATTTTGCATCGGCGACGACTTCCGAGAAGGGAGTCTTCCCGTCATAGACGTTGAAGAGATAGGCGAGCGTGCCTGAGAAGATGCCGTCGATGCTGACTATGTCGTCGCCGGTCTCACGCAGTTCGCGCAGCGTCTGTACGGTCGGAAGCCCGGCGCCGACTGTCGTCTCGTAGAGAAAATGCGCGCCGCTCCGCCGACGCGCCTCGCGCATTTCACGGTAGTAGGCGTATTCGATGCTGGTCGCCTTCTTGTTCGCCGTAACGACATGAACGCCGCGCCGGAAAAACTCCGCATATTGGCGCGCGACCTCTTCGCTGGCGGAGCAGTCGATGACGACGCTGTGCGGCAGATGTTCGGCGCGCACCAGATCGAGGAAGCGCTCCAGATCGGCGGGCTCCTCCGCCCGGCCCCACTCCGCCCGCCAAGAAGCGAGATCGGCTCCGCGGTGATAGCAACCGAGCCGCTTTGAGGTCAAAATCGCCTGCACGCGGAGATCGAGATTGAACTGCGCGCGCAGGCGCGGCGCTTGCGAAGCGAGCTGATCCAGGAGCGCGGCTCCAACGGTCCCGGGGCCGATGAGGCCGATCGAGAGCGTGTTCGGCGAGAGATAGAAGCCCGAATGTACGGCCCTCAACGCGCGGGTGACGTCCTTGCCGTCAACGACTGCGGAAATGTTGCGTTCGGAAGACCCTTGCGCGATAGCCCGCACATTGACGCCGGCGCGGCCCAGCGCCGAGAAGACGCTCGCCGCGACTCCTGGCGCGCCCGCCATCCCGTCTCCGACCACAGCAAGGATCGCGAGGCCGCGATCGACAGCGACATCCTGGATCTGGCCGCCCTTCATCTCGCGGTCGAAGGCGTCGCGCGCTGCAGCTGCGGCGAGTTCCGCCTGGTCCTCTGGCACCGCGCAGCAGATCGAATGCTCCGAGCTTCCCTGCGAAATCAGCGTGACCGAAATGCCGGCCTCGCGCAGCGCCCCGAAAAGGCGATGCGCCGTACCCGGAACGCCGATCATGCCGGCGCCTTCGAGATTGACCAGGGCGAGCCGCTCGATCGAGGTGATGCCCTTTACGGGCTGTTTCGACAGAGGTTCGGCGCAAATGAGCGTGCCCGGACCGTCTGGGGCGAAAGTGTTCAGGATGCGAATTGGAATTCGATCGGCGATCGCAGGGCCCATCGTTTGCGGGTGCAGCACCTTGGCGCCGAAATAGGCGAGCTCCATCGCCTCGTCATAGGAAAGCTGGTCAATGACCTTGGCTTCAGGCACGCGCTTTGGATCCGCGGACAGAACGCCATCGACATCGCTCCAGATGCAGATTTCAGCCGCCCTGAGGAGGGCGCCGAAAATCGAAGCGGAGAGGTCGCTGCCATTGCGCCCGAGAGTCGTCTGCGCGCCGGCCCTTGTCGAGGCGATGAAGCCAGTGATGATGAGGTCGCCCTCAAACCCTGCGAGCTTGAGGTCTTCGACGGCGGCGCGCGATGCGGCCCAGTCGATGTTCGGTCCCAGCGGGCCCCATTCGACGACAATGGCGCGTCGGGCGTCGATCCAGCGCGACGGACGGGACGAGACTTGAAGGAAATAGCGGGCGAAGAGCCGGGTCGACCAGATTTCGCCATAGCCGGCGACGAGGTCGGAGACGTTTCGCGAGGCGGAGCGCGTGAGCCGCACGGTCCGAAGCACATTCTGGATGTCGCGAAGATCACCGTCGATCTCGTCAATGAAGGCGCGGGCGGCGCCGTCATCCAGCAACGCGCCCGCCGCCTCCGCGTGACGCTCGCGCAAAAGCGCGAGCCCGCGCGCCTCATTGCCGTCATGGCCGCGTTCAGCCTCCGCCAGCAAGGCGTAGAGGCTGTCGGTCACGCCCCTCGCCGCCGAGAGCACGATGGCCCGGCGTCCGCCGCCACGCCTTGACAGGATGTCTGCGACGCGCGCCATGCATGTTGCGTCAGCGATGCTCGTGCCGCCGAACTTGTGTACGCTCCAGTCTGTCCTTGCTCCCACGCTCAGTTCAGCCATGGCGGCGCCGGCAGGTTCTTGGATTTCAGGAATTCCGGGTTGAAGAGCTTCGCCATATAGCGATTGCCGTAATCGCAGAGAATTGTGACGATTGTCTTGCCGGGGCCGAGCATCTTTGCGAGGCGCATGGCGCCGAGCACGTTCAGCGCCGAAGAGCCGCCGACGCACAGCCCCTCGTCCTGCACAAGGCTGAAAAGAACCGGAAGCCAGTCCCTGTCCGCTATGCGGAAGGCTTCGTTGACCTCGACGCCTTCGAGATTTGCGGTAACGCGACCCTGGCCGATCCCTTCGGTGATGGAGGAGCCCTCCGATTTCAGTTCGCCGTTCTTATACCACTCATAGAGTGCCGCGCCTTCCGGGTCGGCGATGCCGATGATGATATCCTTGCGCTTCGCCTTGAGGCCGAGGCTGACGCCGCCAAGCGTGCCGCCGGATCCGACCGCGCAGATGAATCCATCGACCTTGCCGTTGGTGTCGCGCCAGATTTCCTGCGCCGTTGTCTCCAGATGACCCCGCCGGTTCGCCACATTGTCAAACTGGTTAGCCCAGATGGCGCCGTTCGGCCCTTCCTTGTCGCGCGCCTCGGCGAGCCGCCGCGCGACCTTCGTGTAGTGATTGTCGCTGGCCGCGGGGGCCGCGTCGACCTCGACCAGCTCGGCGCCAAGCGCGCGGACCGCGTCCTTCTTCTCCTGGCTCTGCGTGCGCGGCATCACAACGACCACGCGATAGCCCTTTGCAGCGCCGATGAGGGCGAGGCCGATGCCCGTATTGCCGGCCGTTCCCTCAATGATGACGCCGCCGGGACGCAGCCGTCCCGATTTTTCCGCGTCCTGGACGATGGCCAGCGCCGCGCGATCCTTAACCGATTGGCCGGGGTTTAGAAACTCCGCCTTGCCAAAAATGGCGCAGCCCGTCGCCTCCGAGGCGCGCTTCAGCCTGATGAGCGGCGTATTGCCGATGGCGTCCAGAATCGAGGCGTGATGTTTCATGATTGTCCGGCCATTTGACTAACAGCGCTACGAAAGCCGGAGCATCGAAGCAAGGCCCCGGATTCACCGATATCAAATGAGACCGCGACGCGAGAGTCGGTCGCGGGCGTCGATACTGATTGCGTCCAGGCCCGCGCGCCAGGCGCGCAGCGCCGCGCGCGCGTTGGCGACCTCGTCTAGGGCCTCGGCCCATGCAGGGGAAAATGCGCCTCCAGCTTCTCCCTTACGAGGCGCGCAGTCGCCGGGCTGGCGCGCGAAGCCCTCAAGCGCGCGCACATGTTGGCTGACTGCGCCCGGCGTGATGTCTAGCTCTTCGGCCGCGCGCGCAAAGCTCTTGAGCCGCGCCGCCGCCTCAAAGGCGCGCAGGCTGACGAAGGGCGGCAGGCTCTCGAATTCGTCCGCGGACACTCTTTCCCCGACAGCACGGTTGACGGCGGCGCAGTCGCTCTGCAATATTCCGAACATGAACTGGACCGCCAGCCATGCCTCCCCGCTCGCCCCGAAAGGCGAAGTCGCATGGCCATGGCGGCGTTCGGTTCGCGCGGCGCGTCGATGGTGAAGCGGTTTTTCCTTTGACCGCTTCCAACCGGCCCGCCCCTTGAGGCGGGCATTCTTTTTCGAAGTCCCAAGCCATGAACGCCGTCGATACTTCGACACACGGAGACTCGCTGACCCGGCTTTTTTCAGGGTCCACATTGACGCTCGCCGCGACCGAGGCGCTGTTCGCCGCGCTCGTGCGCGGCGAACTTTCCGAGACCGCGATCGCCAGCATGCTGCTGGCCATGAAGTTGCGCGGCGAGACCCCTGAAGAACTCGCAGGCGCGGCCAGGGCGCTGCGCGCCGCATGTACGCCTTTTCCGTCCCCGGGCGGCGTCTTCGCCGACAGCTGCGGCACGGGCGGGGACAATTCAGGCAGCATCAACATTTCGACGGCGGCGGCCTTTGTTGCGGCGGCCGCCGGCCTTCCAGTCGTCAAGCACGGCAACCGCTCATACACTTCGCGCTGCGGTTCGGCGGACGTGCTCGAGCGCTGCGGCGTCAGGATTGATGCGCCGCCTGAAACCATGCGTGCGGCGCTTGATGCAACTGGCGTCGCCTTTCTTTACGCGCCGCTCTATCATCCTGGCCTGCGCCACGCAGCGGGCGCGCGCAAGACGCTGGGCGTCCGCACAATGATGAACGTCCTCGGTCCCTGCCTCAATCCCGCCTCTCCCCCCGTGCAGCTTCTCGGCGTCGCCGACCCTTCATTGCTCGAACCGGTCGCCCGCACGCTCGCCGCGCTCGGCGTCGCGCGCGCGCTCATCGTGCATGGCGGCGGCCTCGACGAAATCGCGCTTCACTCGACGACGCAGGCCATTCGGCTGGAGAATGGCGAGATCGAAACGCTGGTCATATCGCCGGAAGATGCGGGTCTGGAGCGCCGCAGCCGGGACCCCTTGCGCGGGGGCGATCCGGAAGAAAACGCTCGGCGCCTGCGGGCGCTGCTTGAAGGCGCCGGCGCCGCAGCCGAGTCGGAAATCGTCGCGCTCAATGCAGGCGCGCTGCTGCATCTCGCGGGACGCGCGCCATCGTTGAGAGAAGCTGTCGCCCTCGCGGCCGATACGCTCCGCGCCGGTCTGCCGGCAGAGGTCCTCAGCAGTTTCGTGGAGGCTTCCAATGCCTGAGGGCGTTCTCGGCGAGATCGTGGCCCGCAAGCGCGCCGATGTCGCGCAGCGCTTTTCCGGTTTCGAACCTCGCGCGCGCGCGTCTCCGACGCAGCGCAGTCTTAAATCGTCGCTGGCGCGACGCGGCGCGCGTTTTGTCATGGAGGTCAAACGCGCCTCTCCCTCGGCTGGAACCTTGCGCGCCGGCGCCGAT
>CAYTVQ010000069.1:0-11379 GCA_964441615.1 uncultured Caulobacterales bacterium
CGTCACCCAGGTCGTCGCCGAGATCCAGAAGCGCGCCAAGAAGGTCAAGGACAGCAAGGAGATCGCCCAGGTCGGCACGATCTCGGCCAACGGCGAGCAGGCGATCGGCAAGATGATCGCGGACGCCATGCAGCGCGTCGGCAACGAGGGCGTGATCACGGTCGAGGAGGCCAAGAGCCTCGAGAGCGAGCTGAACGTCGTCGAGGGCATGCAGTTCGACCGCGGCTACATCTCGCCCTACTTCATCACCAACGCCGAGAAGATGACGGTCGAGCTCGAAGACCCGTACATTCTGCTCCACGAGAAGAAGCTCTCGGGCCTGCAGTCGATGCTTCCGCTGCTCGAATCGGTCGTTCAGTCGGGCAAGCCGCTGCTTATCGTTGCAGAAGACGTTGAAGGCGAAGCGCTCGCTACGCTCGTCGTCAACAAGCTGCGCGGCGGCCTGAAAGTCGCAGCCGTGAAGGCTCCCGGTTTCGGCGATCGCCGCAAGGCGATGCTCGAGGACATCGCGGTCCTCACTGGCGGCACGGTCATCTCCGAAGACCTTGGCATCAAGCTCGAAAACGTGACGCTGAAGGACCTCGGCAAGGCCAAGAAAGTGTCGATCGACAAGGACGACACGACCATCGTCGACGGCGCCGGTTCGAAGAAGGACATCGCGGCGCGCACCGCGCAGATCCGCGCCCAGATCGAAGAGACGACGTCCGATTATGACCGCGAGAAGCTCCAGGAGCGTCTCGCCAAGCTCGCGGGCGGCGTTGCGGTGATCAAGGTCGGCGGCGCCACCGAAGTCGAGGTGAAGGAGCGCAAGGATCGCGTCGATGACGCGCTGAACGCGACGCGAGCCGCAGTCGAGGAGGGCATTGTTCCGGGCGGCGGCTCGGCGCTGCTCTACGCGACGCGCGCGCTCGACGGCCTGAAAGGCGCCAACGCCGATCAGGACGCCGGCATCAACATCGTCAGGAAGGCGCTTGAGTCGCCGGTTCGCCAGATCGTGCGCAATGCGGGCGGCGAAGGATCGATAGTCGTCGGGAAGCTCCTTGAGCAGAAGTCGTACAATTACGGCTTCAACGCCCAGACCGACGAATATGTCGACATGATCAAGACCGGCATCGTCGATCCGGCGAAGGTTGTGCGCACCGCCCTTCAGGACGCGGCCTCGGTCGCCGGCCTCCTCATCACGACGGAAGCCATGATCGCGGAGGCGCCGAAGAAGAAGGAAGGCGGCCACAGCCATGGCGGCATGCCCGGCGGCGGCATGGGCGGCATGGGCGACATGGATTTCTGAGGAAATCTCGATACGGAATGCGGAAAGGGCGGCCCACGGGCCGCCCTTTCTGCTCGGCGCGGCGGCGGATTGGTCGTCGGGGGCGCCCGGGGCCTTGAGCCCGCGGTCTCGCGCAAGGATTCTGCAAGGGCGGGGACGCCCTCATCAGAGGAAAATGACTGAGGAGGCGGGACACCGTCCTCTCTTCAGAATGCCGGCAGAACGCCGCTGGCGATCCCGTGATTGACCGCAAGGTTCGCGCCATAGCCGGCGCCGGCGCCCGCGAGGGCGAGGGCGAGCAGCAGGGTCTCTTCGCCGAGCTTCAGCATCTTCGCCTGTCTGAAACGCCAGAACCAGAACAGCGCGACGGGGAGATCCATGAGGGCGAAGGCGGCGACAAGACCGAGGAGCCCTGCTTGCGAGAGCCCGAGGGGCGCGGCCAGCGCCACCCAGGCGAGGCGGACAATGTTCGCTTCGAGCGTGCCGCGCGTGCGTCCAAGCGCGACCATGGCCATCTCCGCCGGCAGCGTGACGAAGGCCAGGAGCGGCCCGAGCGCGAGCAGCGAGATGTAGACCCCGGCGCCGAGATATTCCGGCGGGAAGAGAATGCGCGCCAGAAGCTCGCCGCCGCCGGCCATCGCGCCAAGGGGCGCCGCGAGCGGCAAGGCGAGCTTGCGGCGGTTCGGATAATAGGACTCCGCCGCGGTCTCCGGCGCCGTGCGGCCGAGTTCGGCGAACTGCGGGTAGATGATGCGTACGGCCCAGCTGTTGATGAGGCCCCTGGCGGCGCCCGCGAGGTTGACGCCGATCATGTATAGGCCGAACTCAGAAAGATCGAGCCGTCGGCCGACGACGACGCGGTCGGCCTGGGAGATGACGAGGGTGATGGCGCTCGACGGCATCACGAATTTTGCGAAATCCCAAAGGTCGCGGAGAATGCGCCGGTCGAAGGCCGGACGCTGGCTGCTATGCGCAAACAGCGCATAGGAAAAGACAAGGTTTGCGATCGCGCCGGCGAACATGGAGATGACGATCGCCCAGTAGGTCCCGAGCATTGAGGCGGCGAGGATCGCCGTCGCGGTCTGGATCACGAAGGCGGCCAGATCGATCGCGCTCATATAGGCGACGCGGCGCTGGCGTTCCGCGAGCACAAAAGACATCGATCTGAGGCCGTCGATGAGAATGATGAGAGAGCATATGGCGATGGCGTCTTTCAGTTCGCCTTTGCCGAAGGCCGCCGCCAGAGGTCCGGCGAACACAAACATGAGGATGCAGAGGATGGCGTTGCGCGCGAGCCGCACCGTCCACACGACATTCAGGAAATGCGGCTTGTCGCCGTCGCGGTGGCGAATGACGAAGCCGTTGAACCCCAAATCCGTCAGCATAACGAGGAAATAGCTGACCGCGGTTATGACGCCGACCGCGCCGAAGGCCTCGGGCGCGAGGAGGCGCGTCAGGACGAGATTGCCGGCGATTCGCAGCAAACTGATCACGGCGTGCGAACCGACCAGCGCGCCGAGCCGGTGGCCCGCCACGAAGCGCCGCAAGGCGGCGACGGCCGAACGCGCCTCGCTGCCGCTCCTGCTCATGGCGGCGCTGGCGTCCCGTCGCGACCGAGATCGCCCTCGGCGTGGCGGGTCCCAGCCTCGGCGCGAAGACGCGCCGCCCGCTCGCCGCGCACGAGACCCAGAAATCCGGCGCAGAGCGCCAGCACGACGATGCCGTACTGGCGCATGTAACTCACGTCGCTGGTCGTTCCGATCACGACCAGGTAGGAGCCAAGGATGGCGATCATGGCGGCGCGGCGGTGTTCGGCCGCCGAGCCCCAGAAAGACGGATCACGCGCGGGAAGCCCCAGGAGTCCGGCGAGTGCGATGAGGTAGGGCGCGATGAAGATCGCGAGGCCGACGAGACCATATTCGACCACCACCTGCACATAGCGGTTCACGAAGTCGATGATGCCCTGGCCCTGCAACAGGTGCGCGAAATGCGGCCGGTTGTAGAAGGCGGCGTCGCCGAACAGCGGAAACATCTCGATATGAACGAAGGTGGCGCGCAGGAGCTCCTGCCGATAGGCGAATGTTCCGTAAGCGTCTATTTCACTGAAGTCGGCGTTCAGGGCGAAGAAAATCGCGGCGGGAACGCCGAGAACGAGGCCAAGAGAAATTGCGGCGGGGCGAAGGCCCCGCGGGGCCTTCGTGAAGAAGATATAGGCCACGAGGCCGGCGGCGACGGCGAGCCAGGCCCCGCGCGCGTAAGTGAAGAAGAGCGCGACAGCGAAGAGGCCGCGATAGATCCACGCGCTGAGGAACTTCATCCGGTTGAGGCTGCGGAAATAGGAGACTGCGATCAGACCGAGGCCAATCACATAGCCTGCGAGAACCGGGTTCAGCGTCACGCCGACGCGCAAGAATCCGTCGCGGAAATCGGCGAAGGCCGGTTCGCCCGCTCGGGTCGAAAGAAAATCGTAGAAATTCCACTTCGTCGCCTGGCTCACCAGCGCTGAGAAAGCGAAGATGCATGAGAGGAAGAGGAAGCTCGCCATCGCCTTCTCGAACATGTCCTCCTTGTCCATGAGCCGGATGAGGCCGAGATAGGGCAGTGCGAGGGTGAGCGCATGATTGACCCCCAGTCTGAGGCCGTTCGTGATGTTCTCGGTGCGAAAGGCCATGACCGAATAAAGCAGGGTCAGGACAATGACGAGCACGCCGACGGAGGGGACGAATCTCGCCGCAGCCGGCCGGCCGGCGAGGAGAAGCGGCGCCGCAAGGATCACAAAGAAGGCGATCTTCGGGAAATCCAGCGTGAAAAGGTAATTCAGGCCAGGGAACGGCACGAGGGCGGCGAACGCCGAAGGCGCCGCTGGCAGCGTAAGGAGATAATAGGCGAGACGGTCCGACCGTGCGCCCGGCGCGAGCGCCAGGAGAAGCAGGCCGCAGGCGACGAGCGACAGGATCGTGTACTGAATGAGAAAGAGAAACGGGACGGACAGCATCCAGAAGACGGCGGCCCGGAGCAGCGCTGGGGTCGGCGCCGCTTTCGGTCGCAACAAGAACGCGGCGAAAACCGCCGCCAGTCCGTAGACGGTCGCCGCCAGGGTCGGGCCCATCAACTTGCCTTCCTGCAGCGCATCGATACTTCCGCATAATGGTCCGCCGCCCGCCGCGCGACGGATTGCGGCGCGTATTCCGCAAGCGCGCGCCGGCGCGCATTCTCGCCGAGGCGCGCGGCATGCGCCGGATTATCGAGCAGCGCCGCAATGGCGGCGGCCATCGCAGGCGGATTGGCGGGAGGAACGAGCAGCCCCTCCTCGTCATGCCGAACGATCTCGGGGATGCCGCCGACCGACGTTGCGACTACCGGCGAACCGGCCGCAATCGCTTCGAGGAGCGTGCCCGGAAAATTCTCGTCGCGCGATCCGACGAGCGTCAGGAATGCGCGCCGGCGCAGCGGCGCGATATCCGAGTGAGGAATCTGGCCGACAAAGGAAACGCGCGACGCGATCTCGGCCGGGAGCTCATCGGCCACGAATTGGGCGCAGTCCCTCGATCGTCGATCCTCTTCAATGGCGCCGGAATTTGGGCCGACGAAGGTCAGCCTCAGTCCCGGCCGCGCCGCCGCCGCCATTGCGAAAGCGCGAAGCGCCGTATCAGCCCCCTTGAGCCGGTCGAACCGCCCCACGAACAGAAGTTCATTGGCGTCGGCAAGGGCCGGGCGCCAGGCTTCGCCCTCGGCGACGGGAGGAACGGCGTTGGGAATGACCTGGGCCTCGGGAAGCTCGAGGGCATAGTGGGATCGCACGCGATCGAGCACATATCTCGACGGCGCTGTGATGGCCGCGGCGGCGGCAATGGCCCGACCTTCAAGATTGATCCGATGGCGGTCGGCTGCGTCCAGAGCGTCGGCGCCCTTGAGCGCCGCGGCGCTGATGAACCATGGGCCGTGCAGTCGCGTGACGACAGCCGATGGGGTCCTGCGCGCCACGAATGCGCTCCAGCCGAAGCTCTCCTCGATCTCGAAGACATCGTGTGGAATCGATGTGAGCGCTTTGGCGAGCCGTTGCCGGGTGTCGTAGAAATCGCGGCCCGGCGAGAGCCGATGGCGCAACGCCCGCAGCGGTCTCAATCCAGGTTTCCAGGGGACCTTCTCGTCGAGCACGAAGACGGCGGGGTCGCGGTAATCATCCGCGACACGATGGGCGAGGATCGTCACGTCGTGCCCGAGATCCCGCAGCGCCGGCGCGAGGGCGCCGACGGCGGAGACAATGCCGTTGGCGAAGCGCCCGGGAGGCCAGCCATTGACGTAATAGACGACGCGCACGCTTCACTCCGCGCCGGGGCCGGGGAGGGGCGCCTGGAATGACGGAAAGTTTATTGCGGCCTCCTCGGTCAGGGTCAATCGGTTAAGGATTTGTCAAAGACCCCCCTCTAATCCTCCTTCGTTAACCATGCGTTCCCACGGTTTCCGGCGGGCGCAAGCGATGGGTCGGGCATGCGTTTGTGGCGTCAGGGGGCGATTGCGGCTGCGGCGCTGGCGCTGGCGCTGGCGCATCCGGCCCTCGCGGCCGCGCCGGCGACAGCGCGCGGCTCCCTCTACCCGGCCGAAGTCTCGTCGAGCGCGCTCGCCCGCGCCCTCGGGGGCTCGAGTTATGTTCTCGACGACATCGGCCCGAATGAGGAGTTCGCCGCCGCCGTCCGCAAGGCGGTCGGACGCCACCCGCTCTATCATCAGGAGGTGTCGCGCCGCGACGAGGCGCGCGCCGCCATTCGCGCCGGCCGCGCTGCGCTCTATCCGCGTCTCTCTGCGAGCCTGTCGGGCGACTATGTGGTGGCGCGGGAATTCGGCGCCGGCACCGACAATGTCGTCGAGTCGCTGCGCAATCGCAGCCAGATGAACGCCGGCCTTTCCGCCTCGCAACTCCTGTTTGACGGCGGCGCGACTTTCGCGCGCGTGCGGGAGGCGAAAGCCCTGACAGCCTCGGCGGAGCGATCGATCGAGGCGCGCATCAACGAACTCGCGCTCGGCGCGCTATCCGCCTTTCATGACCTTGCGACGCACCAGGCGGTGATGAAGGCAGGCGAGGAATTCATCGCGCGCCACGAGCGCCTTCTTGCGGATGTGACCGAGCGCCAGCGCCTCGGCGCCGGAACGCAGGCCGATGTGATGCAGGCGCGGGCCCGCCTCGCCGCGGCCCGGGCCCGCGTCGCCCATATCCGCGAGAGCCTGCGCCTCGCGGAAATCCGGTACCAGGAGTATTTCAAGGCGGCGCCGGGCGCGCTCAGGCGTCCCTCTTATGAGACTGTGACGGTCGCAAGCCGCGCCGCAGCGGCGGCGCTCGCCGTCGAACGCCACCCCGAAATCGGCATCGCCGCGGCGCGGCTCGATGAAGCGAGGGCCGCGTACAAGGCCGCCAGGGCGGCGCGCCTTCCGGAAATCCGGGCGCAGATGAACGCCGTCAAATACGACGCCTTCGAGGGCTCGGACGACTATGATGTGCGCGCCGGCGTCAATCTCAGTTACGATATCTTCAATGGCGGCGCCCGCGGCGCCGCGGTGGCGCAGGCCGCCGAACGCGCGCGCCAGCAGAGCTATGACGAAGCGCGAATCCGTCAGGAAGTCGAGCGCGACGCCATGATCGCCTTCGAGCGGCGCGAGGCCTGCAACGAGCGCCTCGCCGCCCTCGCCGACGCGCTCGTCGCCAATGCCGAAGCACGAAGGCTCGTCGCCGAGCGCTTCCGTGCGGCGCGCGGCGAACTCATCGACGTTTTGCAAGCGGAGAACGACTATTTTGAAGCAAGCGTTGCGTATCTTTCGGGGCTCGCGGATCGCGATATGGCGACTTACGGCCTCATGGAGCACACGGGCGACCTACTTCGCTACTTCTCTCCGCAAACGGATTATGAAAGCGGCGGCGACTAGGACGGACGGCGCAGCGGGCGCGGGCGGGTTCCTCAAGGACCTCGCTCCGACAACGCATTGGCTTTTCGGCCCCTTGCGCGACAACGCCAAGATCTATGGCCAGACGGCGCTCGCCGCTCTGATCGTGAACCTGCTCGGCCTCGTCTCCTCCTTCTTCATCATGACGGTCTATGACCGCGTCCTTCCCAACCAGGCTGTCGAATCGCTGATCGCGCTGACCATCGGCGTCGCCATCGCCCACGTCTTCGATTTTCTCCTGAAGTCGCTGCGCGGCTATTTCGTCGATATCGCCGGCCAGCGCCTCGACGCGTCGGTGGGCGCGCGCGTCTTCGACACGCTGACGGCGATGCGCCTCGACGCGCGAAGGGGTTCGACCGGCGCGATCGCCGGACTCGTGAAGGAATTCGACAATCTCAGGGACTTCTTCAGCTCGGCGACGCTGGTCGCGATGGTCGATCTCCCCTTCATTTTTCTCTTTATCGGCGTCATCGCGCTCATCGCCGGGCCTGTCGCTTTCATCCCGCTCCTCGCCGTGCTGATTTCGGTCGCGGCCGCGCTGATCGCCCAGCCATTGATCGCGCGTCATACGCGAGAAGCCATGGCCGAGGGGCATCTCAAGCACGCGGTGCTCATCGAGACGCTTTCAGGACTGGAGACCGTGAAAAGCGTCGCCGCCTCCGGCATGATGCGCGAACGCTGGCGCAAGGGCGTCCTCAAGCAGGCGAAGGTCTCGACCGTTGGCCGCTTCGTCAATCAGGCGATCGTGAACTTCGCCGCATTCACGCAGCAATTCGCGCAGGTGGGCGTCGTGGTCGCCGGCGTATTCCTGGTCGGCGATCAGAAGATATCGACGGGCGCGCTCATCGCAGCCGTGATCATGACCGGGCGCGCCATGGCCCCTCTGGCGCAGGTCGCGACCCTCCTCGGCCGCCTAAACGGCGCGCTTGAATCCTACAGGGCCATCGACCGCCTCATGAAGCAGCGGGTCGAGACAGATCCCGCCCGCAATTATCTGCGCCGTGAGAAGCTTTCGGGACGCCTCGAACTCCGCGACGTCTCCTTCTCCTATCCTGGAGCCAATGCGCGCGCGCTTGACCATGTTTCGTTCGTGATCGAGCCCGGCGAGCGCGTCGCCGTTCTCGGGCGCAACGGCTCGGGCAAATCGACGGTCGTCCGCCTGCTGACGGGAGTCTATGAGCCAAGCGAGGGCGCCGTTCTCGCCGACGACACCGACATCCGTCAGATCCGCCCGAGCGACCTGCGCGCGAATATGGGCGCCGTTCTGCAGGATGTGTGCCTGTTCAGCGGCTCCATTCGCGAAAACATTGCGCTCGGACTGCCGAACATCACGGATGAAGACGTGCTGATCGCCGCCAAGGTTGCGGGCGTGCACGAATTCGTCGGCGCGACGGAATCCGGCTATGACCGCATCCTGACCGAGCGCGGCGAAGGCCTCTCCGGGGGCCAGCGCCAGGCGATCGCGCTCGCGCGCGCTCTCGCCTCCAAGCCCTCGATTCTGATCCTCGACGAGCCGTCGAGCGCGCTCGACAACCAGGCCGAAGCGCAGATGATCGCGCGCCTCGAAGTCGCGACGCGCAACCGCACTCTTGTTGTCGTGACCCACCGCACCAGCATGCTGCGCCTCGTCGATCGAGTCATCGTGCTCGACAAGGGGCGCATCGTCGTCGACGGCAAGCGGGATGAAATTCTGCGCGCCATGACCGCATCCGCGCCGCGGCCCGCCGCAGCCCCGGCTCCTGCGCCCGCATCGCGCCCGGCCTTGCGAGCCGTCACATGAGCGAACGCGATCTCATTGAAATCGAGGACGCGCTCCCCGTGGAGCCGGCGCGGGCGGCGACATGGCTGCTCTATGCGATCGCCGGGCTGTTTGTCGTCGCGCTGACGTGGTCGGCGACCGCGCGACTCGACAAGGTCACGCGCGGGACGGGGCGCGTCGTGCCGTCGAACCAGCTGCAGCAGGTGCAGTATCTCGAGGGCGGCATCGTGAAGGAAATCCTCGTTTCGGCCGGAGACCACGTGAAAGCGGGGCAGGTGCTCGTGCGCCTCGATCCGACGCGCATCAGCGCCGAATTCGCCCAAGGCAAGGACTCCTACCAGCTGCTCTCGGCGCGGATCTTGCGCCTGTCGGCGCTGGCGGAAAAGAAGCCGCTTGTGTTTCCGGAGACCCTGGCGAAGGTCGCGCCGCAGATCGTCGCCGATGAGCGGCGCCTCTATGACTCGCGCCTTGCGGAATTCGAGGCCGCGACCAGCGTCGCCCGCGCCAAGCTCGACGACGCGCAGGCCCGCCTTCGCAACGCCGAGGAGGCGCTCGTTCTCGCACAGGAGGAAATGCGCATAATCCGGCCGCTGGTCGAAAAGGGCATCGAGCCGCGCATCGAGCTCATTCGGGTGCGCCAGCGCGAGGTTGCGGCCGAGGGCGACGCGCAGACCGCAAAAATCGCGGTCGAGGGCGCGCAGGGCGAGCTCGTTCAGGCCGAAACCTCCTTTCTCGCAAGCGTCGGGGACGAACTCGCGAGGGCGAAATCTGAAATGGCGGCGATCGCCGGCGATCTCCCCGCGCTTGAGGACAAGATTGCGCGCACCGAGGTCAGGTCCCCGATCGACGGCGTCGTCAATCGCGTCCTGGTGGCGACGATCGGCGGCGTCGTGCAGCCGGGAGAAACCATCCTCGAAGTCGTCCCGAGCGAAGACACGCTGCTCGTCGAGGCCGCAATCAAGCCGGCGGACATCGGATTTCTGCGCATAGGTCAGCCGGCGCGCGTGCGCATCACGGCCTTCGATTCGTCCGTCTACGGCGCCCTCGATGGCCGCATCGAGCAGATCAGCCCTGACGCCATCAAGGATGAGGAGACGCGGGAGCGCCACTACCTCATCAAGGTCCGCACCGACAGCGACGCGATCCGGACGAAGGATACGGAACTGCGCATCCTTCCGGGCATGGCCGCGGAGGTCGATATTCTCAACGGCAAGCGCACCGTGCTGTCCTACCTGCTCAATCCGATCACAGACGTCCAGCAGAAGGCGCTGCGCGAGCAGTAACCCGCGGGCGCGGCCGGCGCCCTGCATTAAAAAATCCGTATACAGACTATATGGGGCGCCGTTCCGCTGGGCCGGCGCTCCTGCCGATCACATTGTGGCCGGCGCCTCGGCGACTTCCGTGCGGCGGGGGAAGCGGTAGAACTTATGCGCCCCGATCGTTGCGGTCGGGGTCAGCGCCGCCGCCCAGGACGGCTCGACATAATCGGCGTGATAGTGGGTCGCATTGCGGCTCGCCGGGACGCGCAGGCCCGCGAGGATCGCGCCAGCCAGCTCTTCCGCCGCCTCGAAACGGCGCCTGTTGACAGGGCGCTTCAGGGCGCCGTCGCAGGTGAAGGTGAACTGGCAGCCGGTCTTGCGATGCGAGCCCTCATAGACGACGCCGCAGATCGAGTCCGGATAGGCTGGGTGCTTCACGCGGTTCAGCACGACGTCGGCGACCGCCATCTGGCCGATGCGGCTTTCGGTCCCGGCCTCGAAGTAGATGGCCTGTGCGAGACATTTGCGCTCTTCGGCGTCGGCCCGAGCCTCGACAAGCTGGGTGAAATCGAAATCGACGAAGTCGGCGATGGCGCCCTCGCGGGTGACGATTTCGACCGTCGAGCGCGCGTCCTTGAGCTTGGGCGCCCCGAAGGCGGCGCGGGCGTTGGCGGTTTCGGCGGCGAGGTAGTCGGCGAGGCCAGCCACCAGGGCGGCCTCCTCGGCGAGCGCGGCGGCCTCGGCGTTCCGTTCCGCGGCGCGGTCGATCGAGGCGGTGGCGCTGAGGGCGGACATGAGGAGGCAGACGGAAACGCCGCCCGCGGCGATCAGGCTGCGCGCGGTCCAGTTGACCTTGTGCCAGCCGTCTCCGCCAGAGGAGGACGCCAAGAGGAAGGATCGCTTTCCAGCCATGCGTTACGCTCGTTCCATCTCCAGTTCATTTGAGGCCAGCGCCGGTTACCCGGCCCTTAATCCTCAAACCCGCCTTTGCGGTCCTCGAGTAACGGACGCGAGCCCTCGCGCCCCACAACGCCTACTCCCCACGAACAGCCGCTTCCGGGGTCCCCCCAGAGAAGCAAAAGACGCGCCGATGAACTTCTCCAACCGCGCGTCCGACCGGAACTATGGCAGCCCAAACGCCTTGCGGCAAATTAAAA
>CAYTVQ010000070.1:0-3213 GCA_964441615.1 uncultured Caulobacterales bacterium
CAGCCTCCCACTGCATGTGCGAGGACTCTAAGAGGCCGAGGAGACGAGGGCCCTCGGCCGGGTTGACCGCTTCGAATGCGGCCTTGTTCCACACATACCGATGTGCATTCGATTTCTTCGTCCATTCAGCCGTAAGGTCCCGGCCGTCGCGGCGGGCGCCCTTGCGGTCCGCATATTCGGGATCGACCGTTTCTGCAGGCGTGAACTGCGCGCGGCCGCCGCCGAGCGCGACTTCAAGTCCGTCTCCATACGGATATTCAATCAGCTGTCGGGCGATATCCTTGCAGCCGGCCGCCTGCGCAGCCTCGGGCAGGGCGCTGTCGGATTCCCAGTCGCGGCTGGCCGAATGGGCGTAGACTGCAGCCGGCGTTGCGTGCGTGAGCCGTGTCGTCGTGACCACGCCGGTCGCAAGGCCGGCCTGTTCGGCGAGTTCGCCGAGCGTCATTGCGGGCGCGGCGAGCGCGCTGCGGCAATCGCCGTAGCCCGCCCTGTCAGTGATCGAGAGCACCCCGGCCTTGGTCTTCACGCCGGTCATGATCGCCGACATGGTTCCGGCCGAATCCGGGACCTGGGCGTTGGTGTTGTAGGTCTTCGCCATGGCGACATGGGGCAGTTTCTCGAAGGAGAGCAGGTTTTCCTCGCCCGCCTCGCCCCGCGACTGGCCGTCGAGAATGCGCGCCGCCGTCACCGTCGTCGGATCCATGCCGTCTCCGAGGAAGAGGATCACATTCTTCGCCGCCCTGGCGTTCGGTTTGACGGCCTTGCGGGCGGCGAGCGCTTTCTGAGCGTCCACATACCAGCTTTCGCCAGCCTGCGGGATCTCGCTGGCTAAAGCGGCGCCGCCAAGCAGGTGGGCGGCGGCAAACACTGACAAGGCGACGCGCATGGGAAATCTCCGTTTCGGGACGGCGCAGCTATTGCGAAACTTTGCGACAGTTGCAATGCGCCGTCGCTGCAGAAACCGGCTGAAAGCGGGGGCCTGCCTGGGCTAGGTTTGCGGCGCCGCGAGACGCAAAAATGGACGAGACCGCATGAGAGTTCTTCCAGTCGCCATAGGACTGATGGCTGCCCTCGCGCTGGGCGCCGCGGTTTATCTGTGGACTCCGCCGGGTCCGCGTTTCGACGCCGCCGCGGCGAAGGAGGCTGCGAAGGCCTATGACGCCCGCGTCATCCGCGACCGATTCGGCGTGCCGCATATCTATGGCGCGCGCGATGTCGATGTCGCCTTCGGCCTCGCCTATGCCCATGCCGAAGACGACTGGAAGACGCTGGAAGAAGTGCTGTTCTTCTCGCGCGGACAGCTTGCCCGCCGCACCGGGAAGGCTGGAGCGGTCACGGACTATCTGATGGCGGCGCTCGGCGTGTGGCGCGACATTGACGCGAAATATGAGACAGATCTCGACCCCGAAACGCGCGCGCTGGTCGAAGCCTATGCGGCCGGGCTCAACCTCTTTTGCGCGGAGCGCCGCGTCTGCGCGCCGGGCGCGGCGCCGGTCGCGGGCAAGGATATCGTCGCCGGTTTCGCATCGCGCACGCCGTTCTTCTATGGACTCGACGTTTCCCTGAAGCAGCTATTCGCGGGCGACCAGAAGAAGACAGCTGCGCTCGAAGGCTTTCGCACAGCGTATCTCAGGATCGCCCCGGGCGTCGAGCTTGGCTCCAACGCGATGGCAGTCGCGCCGCCGCGCTCCGCTGACGGCCGCACGCGGCTGATGGTGAACTCCCACCAGCCCTATACCGGTCCGGTCGCCTGGTATGAGGCGCGGGTCAAGTCAGACGAAGGCTGGGACATGATCGGCGGCGTCTTCCCGGGCTCGCCGGTGATCCTGCATGGGGCAGGACCAAATCTCGGATGGGCGCATACGGTGAATTCGCCCGATCTTGTCGACGTCTTCGCGCTCGACGTCGATGATCCGAAGAAGCCGACCCGCTACCGCATGGATGGCGAATGGAAGGCGCTCGAGCGCGGCGCTGCGAAATTCCGCGTGAAGCTGGCCGGACCGTTCTCGCTTCCCGTCAGCCGCCCTGTTTATCGTTCCGTACACGGACCGGCATTCGTGACGCCGAACGGCGTCTTCGCCGTATCCTATGGCGGGGCGGGGGACATCCGCGCCGTCGAGCAATGGCGGCGCATGAACAAGGCGACGGATTTCGCCTCCTGGCGCTCAGCCATGGAGATGCAGGCGATCCCGAGTTTCAACGCCGTCTATGCCGACAGGACCGGCGAGATCGCCTATTTCTACAACGCCGCCATTCCGGCGCGCGCAGCGGAGCAGGACTGGAGCGTCCTCGCGGACGGCTCGAAATCCGCGCTTGTCTGGAAGGGCGTCATGCCGTTTGGAACGGCGCCGTCGGTTGTCGCGCCGCGTTCGGGCTATGTCGTGAACGCCAATCACACGCCCTTCGAGTCGTCGGCGCCGGAAGATAATCCGGATCCGGCGCTTTATCCGCCCCATCTCGGCATCGACCGGCGGACGACCAATCGCGGCATTCGAATCCAGGATTTGTACGGCGGCGACGACAGCATCACGGCGGAAGAGTTCGTCGCGTACAAGATGGACGCATCCTATTCCCCGCAATCCCGCCTGCGCCGGCTCATCGCGCGCCTCATCGAGACTGAGGCGGGGAGCGATGACCCTGACATGCGCGCGGCGCTCGACGTCCTTGCCGCATGGGACGGCTCGACAGAACGTGACAACCGCAGCGCCGCGCTCGCCGTGCGCATCGGCTATCTCGCGCTCGGCCATCGCATGATCGAGGCGCCTGAGGAGATCGCCGAGAAGGACGAAGGCGCGGCGCTCCGGCGCGCCATTGCGGAGTTCAAGAAGGGCTTTGGCCGGCTCGACCCTGAATGGAGCGAGGCGGTGCGCCTGACGCGCGGGCGCCTTAGTTTGCCGATCGACGGCGGCCCCGACGTGCTGCGCGCGGTCTATCCCGCGAGCGCGCCCGACAAGGGCGTCCAGCCGGCGGCGGGCGGCGATACCTATATCCTCGATGCCGACCTGCCCGCCGGCGGCGGCGTGCCGCTGATCAGGACCATTCACCAATTCGGCGCGGCGACGCTCGACGAAAGCTCGCCGCATTTCGCGGACCAGGCGCCGCTCTTCGCCGAGGAAAAATGGAAATCGCCGCCCATGACGCTCGAGGCCGTCCTCGCTGAGGCTTCGCGCGACTACCGGCCGGGCCGAAATCCTGGGCCCTGAACGAGCGGAA
>CAYTVQ010000070.1:3313-11248 GCA_964441615.1 uncultured Caulobacterales bacterium
GGTCCGCGTTTGTCGCACAATTTATATTGTCGCAAATTATTGGCTGTCGCCGAAGCGCGTGCGTTTGGGCTGCGCGGCGCGCATGGCGGCGGCGATCGCCTCGACCTTGCGGGTGTGCGAGATGGCGTCGTAGGCGGCCGAATAGCGCTCGCGGAGGACCTTTGCGGCATGGACGAGATCGGCGTTGTCCGTGAGCGCGGCGATCTCAGCGAGGTTCACGGAGCGCATCTTGTCGAGATAGACCGCCCGCACCGTCGCATCATCGGCGTTTGGCGGAACACCCAACAGCTCATAGGCGTTGCCGCCGCCGAGGACGACAAAGTCCTTGCCGCCGCCGCCTTCATCCCCGCCGAGGATTTCAATCTCCATGATGGCGCGCTTGGAGATGACGCGCACGTCGCCAGCCGCCGTCTCCACCGGAATGAAGCCGCGGTCGTCGTTAAGGAGATCGGAAACACGCTGGCCCTGGGCGATGAAGATGTAGCCTTCAATGATGTTGTCATTGAAGGTGATCAGCCGCACCTTCTGGCGCGCGCGTGTGACGACCTGCTTGTTGGCCTGTGCCATGGTCTCGTGCGTTCCAAGCCATATTGAGGCTAGCCGTCCCGGGTTAACGCGCCGATAAGCAATTCTGACGGCCCGCCCCCCGCTCAGCCCTCAACGACCATCCCGTCAAAAGCCGGCTCGACGCCCTCGGGCAGCGTCCGGCGCAGGCTCGCATAGTCCATGGAAACATGAAGATTGGTGAGGATGGCGCGCTTGGGTCTTACCCGCGCGATCCATGACAATGTCAGGTCGAGATGGGCGTGCGTCCTGTGCGGCTTCGTCTGGAGAGCATCCACGATCCAGGTCTCGACGCCGTCAAGCGCGCGAAAGCTTTCTTCCGGCAGGCCGACGACATCGCTCGAATAGGCGAGGCTCCCGAAGCGGAAGCCAAGCGAGGCCGTGCCGCCATGGTCCTGGGCGAAGGCGATAACCGGCAGCGCCCCGCCGGCCCCTTCGATCGCAAAGGCGACTCCCGGCGGCGGCATGTCCCGTGTCTCAAGGATGGGCTGATAGAGGCTTCCCGGCGCCTGCTCGAAGCAATAGCGAAAGCGCGTCAGAAGAGACGCGCGCGTCGGCCCGTCCATGTAAACCGGCATGCGCCGACGCTGCGCAAGGACGAAGGGACGAAGATCGTCAATGCCGTGCGTCTGGTCGGCGTGGTCATGCGTGTAGAGCACGGCGTCGAGCGCGGGGCATTTCGCGGCGATAAGCTGCGAGCGAAGATCCGGCGAGGTGTCGACGATCGCGCGCGTGGTTCCGTTGTCTCCAAGTCGTTCCACAAGAACGGAACAGCGCGTGCGCCGGTTCTTCGGTTCCTTGGGGTCGCATTGGCCCCACTCGCCCGCCCCGTCGGCGCCGCCCGGCCGCGGCACGCCGCCCGATGAGCCGCAGCCAAGAATGGTCAGACGCAAGGTCACGCTCACTCCTTCATCTGCGCGCGCTGGAACAGGCGGAAAAAATTCTCCGTGGTCGCCGCAGCGAGCGTCTCGACGCTGACCCCCTTGATCTCGGCGAGTTTGGCCGCGACATCGGCGACATGAGCCGGCTCGCAGCGCCGGCCGCGATGCGGAACCGGCGCAAGATAGGGACAGTCCGTCTCCACGAGAAGGCGGTCGAGCGGCGCGGCGCGCGCGACCTCGCGGACATCGTCCGCCGCCTTGAAGGTGATGATGCCGGCGAAGGAGACATAGCCGCCCATGGCGAGCACCGCCTCGGCGAGCAAGAGGCCGCCGGTATAGCAGTGAAGAAGCGGCGTGAACGCCCCTGCCCGCTGCTCGTCTTCGAGAATCTCCAGCGTCGCCGCGTCAGCCTCGCGCGTGTGGATGATGAGCGGCAGGCCCGTCGCGCGCGCGGCTGCAATGTGGAGGCGGAAGGCCTTGTCCTGGATGTCGCGCGGCGAATACTCGTAATGATGATCGAGACCGCATTCGCCGATGCCGACGACATCGGCCGGCGCCGCAAGCGCGATCAGGTCGCTCACGGAAAGTTGTGGATCGTCCTTCACATAGTGCGGGTGAACGCCGACCGAGCGCCACACATTGGGATAGGCGCGCGCCGCCGCTACTATCGCCTCAGTCGATGAGCGCTTATCGGATATCGTCAGCATGCCGACGACGCCCGCCGCCCGGGCCCGCGCCATCACCTCCGCGAGATCGGGGGCGAAGGCCTCGTGATGCAGATTGACGTGGCTGTCGATGAACCTCATGCGGCCCTCAGCGCGCGCGCCAGTCCAAACAGCATCTGTCCCCGGTCCATGTTGAGCGCCTCGCCGCGTATCGCCAGCGCGCGCATGCGCGCATGGGCCTCCACGAGCTCGCCAGGGCTGATGGCGCCAAGCGCCGCGACATCCTCGCGCGCGGCCATGCGGGCGGCGTCGGCGATTTTCTGCAGCAGGATTTCGACAAAGACCGCCCATTTGCGGGCGGCGGCCTTGCCGGCGAATGCGGCCCCGAACGAAGCGGAATGACGCCCGGCGATCGCAAGGCCAAGGAACTCCTCCGCCAGCCTGGCGGCGTCGGCCCCCTCCCCGGCGGCGAGGGTCAGCGCATGGCCCGGGCGGCCTCGGGCGATGGCGGCGATTGCGGTCGCCGAGGGCGCATCCAGACCTCTCTCGGCCTCAAGCAGGGCGATTATTTCGGGATCAGAGAGCGGCTTGAGGTCGATCCGCCGGCAGCGCGAGCGGATCGTTGGCAGCAGCCGTCCCGGCTGGTCGGCGAGGAGCAGGATCACCGATCTTGCCGGCGGCTCCTCCAGGGATTTCAGCAAGGCATTGGCGGCATTCCGGTTGAGCTCGTCAGCCTTGTCCACGATGGCGACGCGCCATCCCCCCTGGCCAGCCGTCTTGCTCAGAAAGCTGCTGAGTTCCCGTATTGTTTCAACAGTTATTTCAGCAGCATAGCGATCGTTTTTCTCGTCAAACAGTTTTTCGGCCACGAACAAATCCGGATGCCCCCGACCAGCGATCAGCCGGAACCCGCGGGCCTCGGGCGCCATGCCAAGGCCTTCCGGCCCCAGCGACGCTGGATCGAGGATCGCGCGCGCGAGCCGGTAGGCCAGCGTCGCCTTTCCGGCGCCCGCCGGCCCTGAAATCATCCAGCCATTGGAGAGCTGTCCGGAATCGATGATCGCGCGGAGCTCGGCCTCCAACTGGGTTCGGCCGACAACAGTCGGCCTCTCATGCGGCGCTATGAGGTCCATAAATTGTTCCTAGCGCAGCTTCACATCCGCGCCACGCCGAAAACATTGGGCCGCAGCCGCCGCGCCTGCGCCTCGGCGACGGTGTCGAGGCAGAATGCAAGCACTTTCCTTGAATCACGCGGGTCGATGAGGCCGTCGTCCCAGAGGCGCGCAGTCGCATAGAGCGCGCGGCTTTCCTCGTCATATTTGTCGATGATCGTCTTCGCCATGGCGTCGAGATAGGCCGCATTCGGCGGCTCGCCCCGCTTGGCGGCGCCCTCTTCCGCGACGATGCGCATGGTTTTCGCCGCCTGCTCGCCGCCCATGACGGCGACGCGGTTGTTCGGCCAGGCGAAGATGAAGGCGGGATCGAAGGCGCGCCCGCACATGCCGTAATTGCCGGCGCCGAAGGAGGCGCCGATGTGCAGCGTCAGCTTTGGCACGGTCATGTTCGTGACAGCCTGGATCATCTTCGAGCCGTGCTTGACGATGCCGCGCTGCTCGGCGTCGGTCCCGACCAGATATCCCGTGGTGTTCTGAAGAAAGACGACCGGCGTTCCCGCCTGGCACATGAGCTGGATGAACTGCGCCGCCTTGGCGGCGCCGTCGGCGTCAATCGGCCCGTTGTTGGAAACGATCCCCACCGCATGCCCCGCGATCTCAGCCTCGAGACAGACCGTCGCCGCGCCATAGCCGTCCTTGAAGCCAAGCAGTTCGGAGCCATCGACCATGCGCGCAATGTTCTCGCGCACGTCATAGGGCGTGCGATAGTCGATGGGCGTGACGCCGAGGATTTCTTCTGGATCGTATATCGGCTCGCGGAAGGCGCGGGGCGCCGCGGCGTCTCTGTTCCATTGCAGCCGCGCCACGATCTCACGGGCGATGCGGATTCCATCGGCGTCGTTCTCGGCCATGTAATCAGCAGTGCCGGAGACGTGGTAATGCATCTCGGCGCCGCCGAGCTCTTCGTCGGTCGCGATCTCGCCGGTCGCGGCCTTGAGCAAAGGCGGGCCGGCGAGGAAAACCTTGGTGCGCCCGCGCACGGCGACGACATAGTCCGAAAGTCCGGTCTGATAGGCGCCCCCGGCCGTCGAAGATCCGTGCACGACGGAAATCACCGGGCAGCCCGCCGCGGAAAGGCGTGCAAGATTGGCGAAGGTCTGTCCCCCGGCGACGAACATTTCGGCCTGCCGGAACAGATTGGCGCCGGCGCTCTCGATCATCTGCACGAAAGGAAGTTTCTGCTTGAGCGCGATCTCCTGGCAGCGCAGCGCCTTGTGCACGCCCATGGGCGTCGCCGCGCCGCCCTTGATGCCGCTGTCCGAGCCGCCGATCATGCAGCGCACGCCGGCGATGAAGCCAATGCCGGAAAGGCCGCCGCCGCCGGAGATGTTCGCCTCCCCGTCGTCGTCGTGCATCCTGTAGCCGCAGAGCGTCGAGATCTGGAGAAAGGGCGCCCCGCGGTCGAGCAGGAGCGCGAGGCGGTCGCGGGGCAGCAACTGCCCGCGCTCCTCGAACTTCTTTTTGGCGCGGGCGCTCGTCTCCGCGATGCGGCGTTCGAGGCCGCGGAATTCCTCGATGAGCGCGAGGTGATGCTTGCGGTTCGCGGCGAATGTCTCCGACCGGACGTCTATGTTCGACTCGAAAACTGGCATCTGGCGGTCCCGGCAAACGGCCATCAAGGGCTATGGGCGCCGCCTGCACGCGTCAAGAAACGCCCGCAGGGGCGCCGGCGCAGCCTTCGCAGGCCGGGTCCGCGCGCCAGGGACCGATGCGGCGCTGAAGCGGCTTCAGCCGGCCCGCACGCGCCATTTCGATGCTGGTCCGTCGCTCGCAGTTCCATAAAAAATACGCGGGCGAAATGGCCAATACAGGGGCGCTCTATGCCTGGACGCAGATTCTTCCGCAGATTTTCTTTGAAATGTCTCCGCATGATACTGGACTTTCCTATTTGCGTTAACCAGTTCGCAAGTGCATGCGCAATAAAACAAACTGTCCAGGCGAACAGCGCCGAAGCAAGAGGGGTCTTTCGGCGTGTACTTGAGAAAGAAGTATGGGAGGCATCTGAGCGATGCTGCGAAGAGCGCGCTCCGGTCCTGTCGAAGTTATCCCGCAGCCAGCACGATGCAGAACCCGCTGACCCGGGAGGTGGTCCGTCGCATGATGGCGGCCGAATGGGCCGCAAGGCTGTCGGAGATTGAGTTTCCATTCACCTTGAGCGACATTTCCATCGGCGGCGTGCCCTGCGTCCGATATCAGACGCCGAAGACGCGCCCGGATCGCCCGCTCTTTCTGTACATACATGCGAGCGCATACACGGTTGGCTCTCCGCGTGCGAACGCGGCCGCTCTGCTGCCGGCCTGCCATCTTTCCGGCTGTGAAGCGGTCGCGGTCGCCTACTCCCTCGCTCCGGAAGCCGTGTACCCGACACAGCTCAATCAGATCGCGCAGGTCTGGCGCGGCCTCATCGAGGAGCGAGCGCCCGAAAGCGTCGTTCTCGTGGGTGACTCGGCCGGCGCAGCGCTTGCGGTCGCCAGCATGAACCGGTGGCGCAGGCAGGGCCTGCCGTCTCCGGGCGGAACGGTGGTCATCTCCGGGCTCTTCGACGGCGCCGGCGAAAGCGACACCCACCTGGCGCTGGCGGGGCGAGATCCGATTTTTGCCTCCCGTTCGCGCGCCGGAGTCATTGCGGCCACGGCGCTCTATGCGCCGCACGAGGATCCGCGCCATCCCGACATTTCTCCCGTCTATGCGGATTTTCGAGGCGCCCCTCCGCTTCTGGTCCAGGTCGGGTCGCGCGACTCGCTCCTCGGCGATAGCGCCCGGCTTTCCGAACGCGCCCGTCGCGACGGCGTCCATGTTCGGCTGCGCGTGTTTGACGGCATGTTTCATCTGTTCCACATGCATTTTCGCCTGGAAGAGGCCAAAGCCGCCCACGAGGATATTGCCAGGTTCATAGAAGAAGTGGCGGCAAGAGACCTTGCATCCGGCTGTCGCGATCTTGCGCGGCCCGCCGCAGGCCCTATATAGCGCCGTCGTTACGGCCCTCCGCGCGTCAGACCGATGCGGCCCGGATCCGGTTTTGAACTGGACTGAAAGGACCGATTCCCATGACCAAACGCCAGGACAATCGCAAGGCGGAGCTGCTCGCGCACGAAGTCGAGCATATCGATATCACGAAGTTCGACGCCCGCCCCGTCATCGACGCCTGGGGCAAGATGAGCTTCACCTCGCGCGATGCGGCGCGGGCCGCCATGATCCTCAACAAGGCGCTCGAGGACAAGGACTGCACCGTGTTCCTCACCCTCGCCGGCTCCACCTCGGCGGGCGGCTGCATGCATGTCTGGCGCGACATGGTGAGGAACAACATGGTCGATGCGATCGTCGCCACGGGCGCCTCCATCGTCGACATGGATTTCTTCGAGGCGCTCGGATTCAAGCACTACCAGGCGCGGGAGATCCCGGATGATCGCGTGCTGCGCGAGCTCTATATCGACCGCATCTACGACACCTATATCGACGAGGAGGACCTTCAGGCCTGCGATCACACGATCGGGGAGATCGCGGATTCCCTCCCCGCGCGGCCCATGTCGTCGCGCGAATTCATCAGCGCCATGGGCAAGTGGCTGGCGGAAGGCAACTCGAAGAAAAAGGGCTCGCTCGTCGAAGAGGCCTACAAGGCCGGCGTGCCGATCTTCTGCCCGGCCTTCACGGACTCCTCGGCGGGATTCGGTCTCGTGAAACACCAGGTCGAGCGCATGAAGGCGAAGAAGCCCTATCTCTCGATCGACTCGATCGCCGATTTCCGCGAACTGACGGACATCAAGATCAAGGCCGGGACTTCCGGCCTCTTCATGATCGGCGGCGGCGTGCCGAAGAACTTCGTGCAGGATACGGTCGTATGCGCCGAAATTCTCGGCCATGACGATGTCGAGATGCATAAATACGCCGTGCAAATCACGGTCGCCGACGTGCGCGACGGGGCCTGCTCGTCCTCGACGCTGAAGGAGGCCTGCTCCTGGGGCAAAGTCGATGTCGCTCTCGAGCAGATGGTCTTCGCCGAGGCGACGACGGTCGCCCCGCTGATCGCTTCGGACGCCTATCACCGGGGCCACTGGAAAACCCGGCCGAAACGCCGCTGGGCGAACCTGTTCGAGTAGAGCTGCGAAGGGCCGGGCCTAAAGTCCGGCCCTTCCTTTTCGCTACATGCAAAGGCGCGTGGCGCCATGGCGCCGATCGCCTAATATGGCGAAGATTCCAATAACGCGAGCCCCCGAAATGCCTGACCTCCTCAGATACGAAGTCGAAAACGAAGTCGCCGTCGTCACCATCGACTCGCCTCCGGTGAACGCGCTCTCGCACGCCGTGCGCAGCGCGATCGTCGAGGGCATGGGGCGGGCCGGCGCGGACCCATCGGCGAAAGCGGTCGTCATTCATTGCGGCGGGCGGACATTCTTCGCCGGAGCCGACATCTCGGAATTCGGCAAGGAGATCCGCATTCCGACGCTGCATGACGTGCTCGACGCCATAGAAGCGAGCCCAAAGCCTGTGGTCGCGGCGATCCACGGCACGGCGCTGGGCGGGGGGCTCGAACTCGCCCTGTGCTGCCATTATCGCGTCGCCGTTCCCTCGGCGAAAGTCGGCCTTCCCGAGGTCAAGCTCGGCCTGCTGCCCGGCGCCGGCGGCACGCAGCGTCTGCCGCGCATTGTCGGG
>CAYTVQ010000071.1:0-11172 GCA_964441615.1 uncultured Caulobacterales bacterium
GCTTGCCTCGGCATAATCGGCGATGAGAGAAAGCGCGGCCGGCTTGCCGTCGATGTCGAAACGCCCGGCGAGATCAGCGCCGAACCCGTCCCTGGTCCGAAAGAGCGATGCGGACGCCCCCTCGCTGCGCCACGTCCGGCCCGAGGCCGCGTCGCGATAGAGGATCGTTGCGTCGCGGAACTCCGCCTTCCGGAACGAATTACGCAGCCACCCATGATCGTTCAGCAGGCGGATGAGATCGAATTCGCCGGATCCCGCAGCATCGGTCTTGATGGCGCCGTCAGTCCGGGTGAAAGAAATCACCGGCCTGTCGAAGACGAGAAGCCGCGGCCCAAAGGCCGCCTTGGCGAGATCGGAAACGGCGAACGCGGCATCGACCCTTTCGAGCGATACCATTTCGGCGCCTTTGGGATCGGCGATCGCAACGCCGGCGAGCGCGATGCGGAATGCGCCGCCCTCGCCCTTGGAAAGGACGATATCCCCGATCTGCGCCTTATGGCCATGAGGAAGCGCCCGCTCGACGGCGAATTCGGCGCTCGGTCGCAGCATCGACAAAGAGAGGGGGCCTGACTGGATGCGCCAGGCCAGGAATCCAGCAAGGCCGGCCGTTGCGGCCAGAATCGCGCCCGCGATTTCGAGGGCCACGAGGCCGATTCGCGCTGCCCGCGTCCTAGCTGACATGTCCTGCGGCCATGAAACACGCCCTGAAACTCGAAAGCCGCACGCCCTCGCTCCGCAAGCCGTAAAGCCCGATTGGTTGACAAGCAAGCATGGGCGGGGCCTTCACTCAGCTGGCTCGCCCCCTTGCCCGGCGGTGGGCCTGTCCAGGATGGAAAAGGCGAAACGATGACCAAAGCGCTGACAGAAGGCGAAAAAGCCCCAGCTTTCAAAATGGCGACCGCCGAAGGCGCCGTGACCCTCAGGGACTTCGCCGGCCGGACGCTGGTCCTTTATTTCTATCCCAAGGACGACACGTCGGGCTGCACCGCCGAGGCCCTGCAGTTCACGGCGCTCGCCAGGGAGTTCGCAAGAGCCGGCGCCGCCGTGCTCGGAGTCTCGAAGGACAGCGTCGAAAAGCACCAGAAATTCGCCGCCAAGCACGGCCTCAAGGTGGGCCTCGCCAGCGACGGGGAAGGCAAGACCGTCGAGGCTTATGGAGTCTGGGTCGAGAAAAGCATGTATGGCCGCAGATATATGGGCATCGACCGCTCAACCTTCCTGATCGATGGCAAGGGCGTCATCCAGCGGGTCTGGCGCAAGGTGAAGGTGCCCGGCCACGCGCAGGAAGTGCTCGAGGCGGTAAAGGCCCTATGACGCCCGAGGCCGGATGGGAGGCGCTGGCCGCCGTGCTGACCACGCCGGGGCCGGAAGCCAAGGTGCAGGCCGCGCTCGCGGCCGCGCCGTTCCGGTCCTCCGGCCTCGATCTCGACGACTGGATCGCGCCGCCGGAGCGTCCGGCGCGCCCGCCGCGCCCGGCGCTCGCGCCGCCGCAGGCGATGCCCCGGCGCCGCGTCGGCTCCCTTAGGGGTCGGATCGCGCTGCTGCACGCCCTTGCCCATATCGAGTTCAACGCCATCGATCTCGCCTATGACATGGCTCTGCGCTTTGCGCCCGCTCTCGGGGCCTTGGGGCTCGACTGGCGCCAGTTCGTTTTCGACTGGGTTAAGGTTGGCGGCGAAGAAGCAAGCCATTTCAAGGCTCTATCTGATCGTCTTGAGGATTTAGGAGCGAACTATGGGGATCTGCCTGCGCATGACGGCCTGTGGGAAACTGCGGCGCGGACGGCAGACGACGTCCTGGCGCGCCTCGCGCTCGCCCCGCTCGTTCTCGAGGCCCGCGGCCTCGACGTGACCCCCAGGATCATCGACGATCTCGAACAGGTCGGGGAGACGACGAGCGCCCTGATTCTCCGAGGCATCTACGCTGACGAAATCGGTCATGTCCGGCTCGGCGCTGAATGGTTCAAGCGGGTGTCGACGGTCCGCGGGCTTGACCCGGAAGCGGCTTTCCGGCGACTTGTCGCTGTTCGTTTCACAGGCGAATTGAAGCCGCCTTTCAATGAGGAAGCGAGGACGGCCGCCGGTCTGCCGGCGCGATATTACGAAGCCGCGCCGGCGCCGCCAGGCGGCAACCGATAGGGACTCGAAAAAAGCTTGGTTACTTCATCACATAACTGTTGCGTTAACGCGCTAGATACGGTGAGAATGTTGTTAAGGGGTGGCGGGTTAAAAAACGCTGAGGCGTTCGCAAGGGGCGTTCCGGGATGAGCCGCAAGTCCGGCCGCGTAAAGCGTATTGTCAGCCGTTTATTCAAGGAACGGCAGATCTATCATCGCAGCGACGGCGTCGTTCATTTCATATCGATGTCGACCAATACGCAGATCGCGCTTGCGGGCGTGATCGGCGCCTTTCTCCTGTGGGTCGCCTACGCCTCGGTCAATGTGGTGTTCAAGGAGCAGATCATCGTCGCCAAGGACCGCAACTTCCGGACGATGGAGACGACCTACGTCAAGCAGATCCAGAAGCAGATGCAGGCCTATGACGATGTGAACACGCTCAACGTGCTCACCGCCAAAGAGTTCGAGATGACTCTGGCCGAAATCTCTTCGCGCCATCAGACCCTGCAGGCGATGGTCGAACGCAAGGCCGGGATCGACGCCCGCCTCGATGCGCTGACGGAAAACCTCGCACGGGCCGGCGCGCCGAACGGGGCCAAACCGGTCAACGGCAATCGCGTCATGATCGATGTGGCCCCGCTCGATCCGACCCCCCGCCAGTCGCGCCTTTCTGTGCTCCGCCGCGAGGCGGTCGAAGAGGCCAGAAAGAAGACGTCCGGCGCCGTTCCGCCCGGCAGCCCGGCGGCGGCCGCCCTTCAGAAGATCGAATCCTCCGCCGCCGACCTCTATGTTGAACAGATGTATCTTCTTGCGCAGCTTGAAGAGCGCGCAGAGCAGTTGACCAATACCTTGAGGCGCGTGGTCGAGAGCGCCGGGCTTGACTACGCCGACGTCATGCCAGCGACCAAGATCGCCAACACCATGCTGGCGCAGGGCGGTCCCTATATCGACGCCAGCAATGTCAGCGACGCCTCAACCGCCTTCTTCCGGCACGCCAATCGGGTCGGTCTCGCGGTCGATGAGCTGAAGACCCTGGAAGGAGTGATCCAGAGCGTCCCGCTCTCTTCTCCGCTGACCGTCGGCCGCCGCCAGACCAGCGGCTACGGGGTGCGGCGTGACCCGATCAACGGGCGCCTCGCTCCCCATTACGGGCTTGATTTCTCGGCCGCCTGGGCCTCGCCGGTCACTGCGACGGCCGCCGGGATCGTCAAGGAGGCCGGCGTCAAGTCAGGCTTCGGCCGCATGGTCGAAATCGATCATGGCAATGGTTTCGTCACACGTTACGCGCATCTGCATCGCATCACGGTCAGGGTGGGCCAGAAGGTGCAGATCCACGACAAGATCGGCGAGCTCGGCAATAGCGGGCGTTCGACCGGGCCGCATGTGCACTATGAGGTGCATTTCAAGGGCCGACCGAAGAATCCCAGACGTTTCATTGAGGCAGGGCGTTATGTTTTCGAAAGCTAAACCGAAATCGCGGCAGGATGAGAAGCCGGCGCGGTCGCTGCCGGCCGAGATTTCCACATCGATGGCGCCGGCGGCGCCGGCGCCATCGTCATCAAAAAGGTCTGGCGGTATGAAGCCTGCGGGCGTGCCTTCTCTCATCTCCAACGATGTCGTCATGCGCGGCAACGTCACGTCGTCCGGCGAGGTCCAGTTTGACGGCAACCTCGAGGGCGACATCAAGGCGAGTTCGCTCATCATCGGCGACAAGGCGTCCGTGCGCGGCGAGGTCGTGTGCGAGAGCGTCATCGTAAGGGGCCGGGTCGAAGGGGGCATCCGGGCCCGCTCGGTCTCGCTGGCCTCGACCGCGCATATCCTCGGCGATATCCTGCATTCCTCCCTGCAGGTTGAGTCCGGAGCGCATTTCGAAGGCAATTGCCGTCACTCTGACGATCCGCTTTCCGAATCGGCGAGCAAGGATTTCAGAAAGTCGCGGCCGGCGACCACCGCGAGCGCGCCGCCGCGGCCGGTGACGAGCGGCCATGACGAGCATCCCTCGCCCCGTCCGGTCGCCGCCAATGAAGGGCCGTCTTTCCTCAGCCAGTCGCGCTCGCCATTGCGCTGATTTGATTAGTATACGCACTAAGGCTGCGGGCCGGCCGCGCCCTCTCCTTCATCCTCCCCGGATCTTCGCATGCGCGAGGTCGGCGAACTCACACATGAGCGGCCGCGTATCGCGCGGGTCGATGATGTCTTCGATCAGGAACTGCTCGGCCGTCCGGAAGGGCGATGCGGCCGCCGCGAGCCGCGCCCTGATCTTGCGCACCGCCGCTTGCGCGTCCGGCGCCTGTTCGATCTCGCTTTTGTAAGCGACCTCGATGCCGCCGGCCATCGGGAGCGATCCCCAGTCGCCCGAAGGCCATGCGAAGCGGTACTGGAACCGGGTGTGGTTCGACATGGCCGCGCCCGCGACCCCGTAGGCCTTGCGGACAATAACGCTGGCCCAGGGCGTGCGCGCCTTGTAGATCGCCGTCATCGCTTCGACGCCGCGCCGGATCGTCGCCGCTCTCTCGGCTTCGAGGCCGATCATGAACCCGGGATTGTCGATGAGATGCACGACCGGCAGTCGAAAAAGCTCCGCAAGCTGAACGAACCGCCGCGCTTTCTCGGCAGTGTCCGCCGTCCACGAACCGCCGAGAAATGTCGGATCGCTGGCGAGCACGGCGACCGGCCAGCCGTCAAGGCGCGCGAGCGCCGTAATGATGGCGCGGCCCCAGCGCTTTCCAATCTCGAACAACGACCCGCGATCGAGAACGCTGTCGAGAATCCGGCGCATATTGTAGGCCTGTCCGCCCTCGCGCGGCACGGCTGAGACAAGGGATTCCTCCCGCCGATCCGCGGGATCGCCGGACCTGGCGCGTCCATGGACCCCGCCGGCATGGGAAGGCAGATAGGACAGAAACCGCCGCGCCTGCGCGAAAGCCTCGTCCTCGCCTGCAGTCTCATCGTCGATCACGCCGTTGCGCGTGTGAATGTCGGCGCCGCCAAGCGACTCGTTATCGAGCGCATCGCCGAACGCCGCCGCCACCTTCGGACCCGCAGTGAAGACCTGCGCAAGGCCCCTCACCATCACCGAATAATGGCTCGCGACCATGCGCGCCGCGCCGAGGCCAGCGACCGGTCCGAGCGCCAGCGCGACGACCGGAACCTTTTCGAGGTTCTCGACGATATGCTCGTAACCTGGAACGAAAGGCACATAGGTGAAGCCGAGCTGCTCAAGCGATTTCACGGACCCGCCTCCGCCGGTGCCGTCGATCATGCGGATGAGCGGCAGTCCGAGTTCATGCGCCATCTGCTCGGCGGCCACGAACTTGCGGTGAATGGCGGCGTCGGCGGCGCCGCCGCGCACAGTGAAATCGTCCGCCGAGGCCACGACCGGACGGCCGTCGATGCGCCCGCGACCGAAGATGAAATTGGACGGCGAGAAGTCCTCGAGAGTCCCATCCGCCGCATAGCGCCCGCGTCCGGCCAGCTTGCCGATCTCCCGAAACGAGCCGGGATCGAGGAGTCGCTTCAGCCGCTCTCGGGCGTCGAGTTTGCCGCGCCCATGCTGGCGCGCGAGCTTTTCGGCGCCTCCCATTTTTTCGGCGAGCGCCTCCCGGCGTCTTTTTTCCTCAAGCTCGGACTCCCACGACATCGCAGCGAACCGTGTCTCCTTGCCGACAAACCCCGCGGCCAGCCCTCCACTACCAAGGAGGCCTATCTCCCTGAAGGCTTGCGCGCAGCGCGGACGTGGCGCATGTCGCTTTCCCTGGGGCCGCACGCATGGACCTTCTCAGTTTCCTGTCACGAAGCAAGGCGCTTCGCGCCGGGCTTGGAACGCCGTTTTTCGAAGGCAGCCGCAAAGTGTGGGCGGCGACGCCGGCCCTATTGCGTGCGAGCGCGCCTTTCCGCGCCTATGGCGGGTTCTTGCAGCGGCTGGCGCGGCTGCGCCAGGAGCGAGCGCAAAGCAGCTGGACCTGCTTCCTGCGCAATCGGGCCGAAACCGAGTACGTCGGGGAGTTCGGTCGGCGCATACGCGATGGCGGCAAGCTCTCGATCGCCATCTTCGGATGCAGCACCGGCGCCGAGGCCTTTTCGACATCCTATGCGCTTCGTGAAAGCCTCTCGCGCATCTCAATCGAGATCCACGCTTCCGATATAGAAGAAGGGAATATTGCTGCGGCGCGCCAGGCCCGCTTCGATCCATCAAGCCGCGAGGTCGAAGGTCTTTCCACGGAGGAACGGGACGCGATCTTCGAAACGGCGAGCGACGGCGCCCTCGTCGTACGCGAGCGCTGGCGGCGGCCGGTCGCTTTTTCGGTTCTCGACGCGTGCGCGCCTGGACTCGCCGAGCGGGTCGGGCTCCACGACCTCGTGCTCGCCAACAAATTCCTCTGCCATATGGAGCCGGAGGCCGCCAGGCAATGTCTGCGCAACCTCGCCTCCGCCGTGCGACCCGGCGGCGTCCTGCTTGTCTCCGGCGTCGATCTAGACGTGAAGGCGGCGGTCGCACGGGAGCTTGGACTCGTTCCGGACGAGCAGGCGCTCGAAGCGCTCCATGAGGGGGACATGACGCTGCGGCGGGGCTGGCCTTTCGAATATTGGGGGCTTGAGCCTCTCAACCGGCGGCGGCGAGACTTCGCCTGCCGCTACGCCTCGGCCTTCACGAAGCCGGGCGCCAATCCCTACCGTCGTGAACCGCCAATGGACGCCGGCGCGCGCCGGGCTCAAGGCTGAGCTGGGCGGATCTGGCCCTGCGCTCCGGGCCGAGCCCTCGGGACGACCACCTTCATTTTCTCAAAGCATTAACTATGTGACAACCGGATGGGCGGACAAGGGTGCGTCCGGACCCGATCCCGGCTGACCTTGATGCCGGGCGTAGCGCGTTTGAAGGATGAAGCGTGGCGAAGAATCCCTATTCGGTCCTTGGCGTTTCGGCGAGCGCGACGGACAGCGAGATCCGGGCGGCGTTCCGGAAGCTGGCCAAACAGTACCACCCCGACCGTAACGCCGGCGACAAGATCGCCGAGGAGCGGTTCAAGGAAATTTCGTCCGCTTTCGACCTGCTGTCCGATCCCGCTCAGCGGAAGCGCTTCGACGCGGGCGAGATCGACGCAGAAGGCAAGGAGCGCGGCTTTTCGCGCGGCTGGCAGCAGGGCGGCTACCGTCAGGGTGCAGAGGGCTTCGGCCCTGGCTACAACGCGGGACCCGGCGGCGCCAATTTCGACGATCTTGGCGACATATTTGCCGACCTCTTCGGATCGCCGCGCGGCTATCGCGACAAGACCGGCGCCCGCGGTCGCGATCTGCGCTATCGGCTTGAAATCGACTTCCTTGACGCCGTGAACGGGGCCACGAAGCGCGCAACAATGCCGGACAATCGCGAGCTCGACATCACGATCCCGGCGGGCATCGAGGACGGACAGACGCTGCGCCTCAAGGGCCAGGGGGAGAAAGTTCCCGGCGGCGGCGTCGCCGGCGACGTTTATGTCGAGATCAAGATCAAGCCGCATCCTGTCTTCCGCCGCGAGGGCGCCGACATCCATATCGAGGCCCCGATCACTCTGAAGGAGGCGGTTCTGGGAGGAAAAATAACGGCGCCGACGATCACAGGCGACGTGTCGCTGACCGTGCCGAAGAACACGAGCTCCGGCGCCATTCTCCGCCTCAAGGGCCGCGGCGCGCCGACCGCCAAGGGCCGGGGCGACCAGTTTGTGAAGCTTCGCATCGTCCTTCCTGAGGGCGGGGATCCCGAGCTTGAGGAATTCATGAAACGGTGGACAGGCGGCGACCGGGCGGCGGCGAAGAAGACCTACGCCGCCTAGACTCTCTCGGGCCGGTTGCCGCGGCCGGGGCGCCCGCCCTATGCTGGCGATCCGCCGCCCCCGGATGACTTTGCGTGAACGCCGATCCCGCAACGCCTGATGCACTGTCCCCCGCCAAGCGGGCGCGCCTCATCGCCTTTCTGGGCAATCTGCCGCCGGGACCGGCGTCGAAGCTTTTTTCAGCGCTGGAGGCTGACCGTGCGCGGGGCGGGGCCTCGCTGCCGCATGGTCTGCTGCTGGACATCCTCCGCCGTGAACTGGCGGCGCGCGACGGGAAATTCCCGCCTCGGCCGCTCAATGCCGAACGCATTTTCTTCGCGCCCTTCGAGGACTTTTTCGTCGCCTTCCGCACCGGCAAGAAGCGCAAAGGGCGTATCAGCAGAACGAGCCTCGATCCAATCTGGCGCATTCTGAAGTACGACCCTGCCGCCTCGGGCGCGGCCCGAGCGGCCGCCGCGCTCGACGGGGCGATTCGCGAGAATTCGCCGAATGTCGGGACATTCGAGGAGACGCTTCTGATTGCGGCCGGCGAGGGCTTTTCGCGGTTGCTGGCGCACGCCGACGCCGACGCCGCTTTTCGCACCGACCTCACCGACCGCCTTGCCGGCGCTGAGGGCCTTGAGGATTTCCGCGAGATCGCTCGCCTCCTCACGGCGGCCCATCACCTGAAGGCGCTGAATGCCGCCTTTCCAAAACCCGTCAGGGCGCTGACGGAGGAAGACATGTACGAGATGCGCCGGCTCTACGCCGCGGCGCGCGCCGATATCGGCGCTCAGGCGCCCTATTTGCTCTTGCAGCTCATGGGCCGCATGGAAGGGCCCTGGCGTGCGCTGCCGCTCTACTATCACCTCAACGAAGCCGAGGACGGCGCCCTAGGTCCGGCGCGAGACGAGGCCGCCATTATCCTTGAAACGCTGTTCGACGATCTTGAGGGCGCGGCGCGCCTGCTTGAACGCGACTGCGAAGGGGAATTTGACGCAGCTATCGCGGAAATCCATCTGTCGCACTTCATCGCTTTCGCTGAAGGACTGTCGCAAGAGGCCGGGCGCGCCGGCGACCGCGTCGTGCAGAACCGCGTCGAGGCCGCCCGCGACATCGCCGCCGGGGCTCTCGAGCGATTCACAGAGCAGTCGCTTGCTGCGCTGCGCAAGGCGATGCCGGTGCGCCATGCCGGCGGCTCCTCGCGGCTGATGGCGCTGCGCCCGGATTTCGCAAGGCCCATGCCGCCGCGGATCATCGCCGCGGCGCGTCAGGCGACGGGCTTTCTCCTCAAGGCGGCTGACCTCGCCCGGGATCTGCGGCGGCCGCAGGCCGGCAAAAACGTCGCCGCCGACGCGACCGAAGAGGCGCGCCGATACGCCGGGGATCTCGTGCTGGAAATCAGGGCGGCCGAAGGCGAGGACCGCGTCGCCGCGCGCCGTCTCATGGAGATCATTCTCGACATCGGCGGGCCCCTGTTCGGCGCCGACGAGGTCGGCCTGCTGCGCGAACGCGCGCAGGCGGCCGCCCTGACGGCCTAAGCGTCAGGCCGACTTGACCAGCATGTCCGTTCGGGATTGAGCTTTCACCTCATCCAATTCGCCAGATCGCCATGCCCCTCCCCCTCTCCGTCCGCACCGAGCTTGAAGCCGCCGCATTCCGCCGCCTTGTTGCGCATTTGCGGTCGCGGACCGACGTACAGAACATCGACCTCATGATTCACGGCGGCTTCTGCCGCAACTGCCTCGCCGACTGGATGGCGGAAGCCGCGGCTGAGCGCGGCGTGGCGCTCAGCAAGGACGAGGCGCGCACCGAAGTCTACGGCATGACCTACGCCGAATGGAAACGGCGCCATCACCGCGAGGCGACGCCCGAGCAGGTCGCCGCCTTCGAGAAGGCGCAAACGAAAAAGGTTTGACCCCCGCTTCCAACCCAATCCCGAATCGCCTGCACTCACGGCAACAGGGCCCCGGGAGCTTATGGCGGAGACGCCGACCTTTGACATCGAAGACACATTCAACGGCGTCGTCGCCGGGATTGACGAAGCCGGCCGCGGACCGTGGGCTGGACCGGTCGTCGCAGCGGCCGTGATCCTCGACCGCAAGCGGATGCCCGAGGGCCTGCGCGACTCGAAAACTCTCAGCGAGAAGCGGCGCAGGGAGCTCGCTGCTGAACTCTGGACCTGCGCGGAGATCGGAGTCGGCATCGCGAGCGTCGAGGAGATCGACCGGCTCAATATCCTGCAAGCGAGCCTCCTCGCCATGTCGCGCGCCGCCGCGAGCCTGCCGTCGCGGCCGGCCGTCGCCATTGTGGACGGGAACATCAAGCCGAAGCTGCGCTGCCGTACTTGCACCGTGGTGGGAGGCGACGCGAAGTCGCTGTCGATCGCCGCCGCGTCGATCATCGCCAAGACCACGCGCGACCGCATGATGAAAGAACTTGCACGCGAGTTCCCGCAATATGCCTGGGACCGCAACAAGGGCTATGGGGTCAATCAACATCGCGACGCGCTTTTGCGTTTCGGCGTGACGCCGCACCACCGGCGCTCCTTCGCTCCCATCCACAACATGTTGTGTGCGGACTCTTTTGAACTGCCGCTTCGCGTTAACCTCTCTTAACTAATTGTTTCCGCATACGAATTGTGCCGCCGAACGGTTGACGGCGGACTCGCGAGGACTCAGATTGCGCGCCTTGTCTCAACGGGGCGGACCATGGCGACCAAAATCAGAAGCGCAAACAGGATTGCGCTTCCGCTCGACAGAATTCTTCAGGGCGATTCGATTGAGACGATGCGCACGTTGCCCGACGCATCGGTTGATCTCGTTTTTGCCGATCCGCCCTATAATCTCCAACTTGGCGGCGAACTGATGCGGCCGGACAACTCAAGAGTCGACGGCGTTGACGACGATTGGGACAAGTTCGCGAGTTTCTCCGATTACGACCGTTTCACCAGAGCCTGGCTTGCCGAGGCGCGCCGGCTTCTGAAGCCGGACGGGGCGATCTGGGTGATCGGCTCCTATCACAACATCTTTCGCGTCGGGAGCATACTCCAGGATATCGGTTGCTGGATCCTGAACGACGTCATCTGGGTGAAATCAAACCCGATGCCGAATTTCCGGGGCACGCGCTTCGCCAACGCGCATGAGACGCTGATCTGGGCGTCGAGATCAAAGGCTTCGCGCGCGACCTTCAACTATCAGGCGCTTAAGACGGCCAATGACGATCTGCAGATGCGCTCGGACTGGCTCTTGCCGATCTGCACCGGGA
>CAYTVQ010000072.1:0-11149 GCA_964441615.1 uncultured Caulobacterales bacterium
CCGTGCCTGAGACCGGCTATCGCCCGGCGATCATGGCCTCGGATGTCCTCGGCCTCATGGACAGCCTTTCCATATCCAGCGCGCATGTCGTGGCGCACAGCTTCGGCGGCGCGGTCGCGCTGCACCTTGCCCGCATTGCGCCTGACCGCGTTTCGACGCTCACCCTTGCCGACACAAGACTGCGCGGCATTCAGCCGAAGATTGACTTCAAGAACTGGGTGATCTGGCCGCAATATCGCGACTGCCTCGAAACCATCGGCGTCAGGGATTGGGAATCATCTGGCGAACTCGGCGCGAAGATGTTTACGATCATGGCGCAAGCACGTCTGAAGAACCCGGAGCAATTTGAGAAAATGAACCAACTCCTCCCTTCGCCTTTCGGGGGCATGGGAGGCAATGTCGCGGCGAAGCGCTGGCTGAACCTTGTCGAAAAAACCAGCTTTCTGAAGGAATATGAGGAGGGCGAGGACCTGAGCGAAGCGACCCTGGCGAGCATCACGACGCCGACGCTTCTGCTCTATGGAGAATTCTCGCAATCGCTGCCGACCGCCTCCGCCCTCATGAAGCTTTTGCCGAAAGCGCGGTTCGAGATGGTGGAGAAAGCCGGACATTTCTTTCCGGTAACAAAGCCAACCGCGCTCATCGACGCAATCCACGGCTTTCTCGCAGCCACAAGAAGCCGCGAAAGCCTTGCCGTGCATTGATGGCTTGCGCCGCACAGCTTGCAAGGTGATGCTGCATCGTGCACGCGGACTCCAGCATTCAATCGGAAAAACGCCCGGCCAGCCAGCTGCTGACGCAGGATGACTTCCTGCCAGTGGCGATCCGCGGCTTCGGCGACGCCTGGAACGCCTACCTTCACGGCATGGCGTGGTTCGAGAACAAGCTCTACTGCGGGACGTTTCGCGCCAATTTCTGCTTCTTGAAGGTCCGCAAGATCGGCCGTCCGACGTGGGAGCGATGGCCGATCGAGTGCCCCAAAGGGGGTCCACTCGATACCCTTGATTGTCGAGCGCAAATCTGGCGCCTCGATCCGCGAACGGGCCAGTGGGACAATGTCTATCGCGCCCCGATCGTGACCGGAAAGCACGGAAAGGATATCGCCCGTGAGGTCGCCTATCGCGGCATGGTGGTGTTTAAGGGCAAGAGCGATCCAAAGCCTGTTCTTTACGCAACACCCTTTTGCACGACGAACAGTCCGGGGCCGCAGTTCCTTCGCTCCGAAGACGGCGTCAGTTTCGAGACCTGCTCGAAGCCGGGCCTTGGCTACGACGGCATCAACTCTTTCCGCGCGTTAGTCTCGTTCAAGAACAAGCTCTACACATCGCCGATCGGGATGACAGGCAATATCGTCAATGCCTCGCGCTATCCGATCGTCTTTGAAAGCGAAGACCCAGCCAAGGGCGAATGGCGGATGGTGAGCACGCCCGGCTTTGGCGATCCCAACAACGCCGTCGTCTTCAACCTGCAGGTAATGGGCGACTATCTTTATGCCGGGACGATGAATGTCGCGACCGGTTTTCAGATCTGGAAAACGGATGCCGAGGGGCCGGCGCCCTATCGCTGGACCAAAGTCATCGACTTCGGCGCCTATCGAGGAAAATTCAACGAAGGCATCGCGGCGATGGCGACCTTCAAAGGCGCGCTCTATGTCGGCGCCTCGATTCAGGATGGCGGCTATGACCGCATGAACCAGATCGGACCGGCTGGAGGCGAAGTGCTCCGCATCCATCCTGACGACAGCTTTGATCTCGTCATGGGCACGCCGCGCCTGACGCCGGTCGGCCTGAAAACTCCGACCAGCGGCCTCGGCGCCGGCTTCGATAGCGTTTTCAACGGCTATATCTGGCGGATGGGCGTTTATGACGACCATCTTTATGTCGGCACGCTGAACTGGGCAAAGTACCTCCATTACGTCAACCGCAAGCTCTGGCCAGCGCACATTCGCAAGATGATCCTCGAATGGGGCATTGAAAATGTCATCGAACGCAATGGCGGCTTCGATATCTGGGCGACCGGGGACGGCGACAGGTTCGCGCCGGTTTCGCTGAGCGGCTTTGATAATCCGTACAATGTCGGAATCCGTCAGCTCGTGCCGACTCCGGTCGGACTCTTCGTCGGCACCGTCAATCCCTTCGGTCCGAACGTGCTGTGCGAACATGGCAAAGCCGAAGCCTACGAGCCCAATCCACGCGGGGGAGCGGAAGTCTGGCTTGGATCGAAGGCTCATCTCCCTGAACTGATCCAGCGGCCCCTGCAGGGTGTTCTGCCCGGCCAGCCGACGCAGATCGAATCCTATCGCCTCAAGAGGCTGCCGCCAGATGCCGGTAATGGCGTCAAGCAGAAAACAGAGACGCAAGATCTCGACCCGATCCGCTTCGAGCTGACCAAGCCGCAACTCGAGGCGCGCGCGGCGAGGATCGACCTTGGGGACCTTTTCGGCTCCATGCTGGCCGAGGCGATGAGCCTCTTCGACATGAAGGTGATCGGCTCCGAGAATGTTCCCCGAAACGGCCGCGTCCTGTTTGTAGGGAACAACCCCGCAATTCCCCTGTTTATCGGGGGCACATTCGTCGCAGCGCACGCCATCTACACGCTGAATGCGATTTCGGAGCTTCGGGGCGCGCGGTGCTGGATGATGACTCCGTTGCGCTATTTCGAGCTGGCGGAGCGGCTCCAGAGCATGATTCCGCTGTTTGAGAAGTTCGGCTATTTTCCCGGGTCTGACGGCAACGCCACGCGTCTCCTCGAAATGGGCGAGGCGGTCCTGGCTTACCCCGAAGAGAAACCATCGCGGCCGCCCTACCGCATGCACCCCTTCTCGCCCCGCTACGTGCGCGTCGCATGGGAGGCCCGCGCCCCGATCACGCCGGTCGTCTTTCTTGGCACGCATGAAAGCCATCTCCTCATTGAACATGAGGACAGGAACATCCTTGTGAACAAGCGAAGGCGGCTGCGGGCGGAATACGCCGTCCAGTTCCTGCCCCAGGTCCAGGTCGCCGAGCTGCTGCCCGAAAACCCTTCGGAGGACGCCTGCTTGAACGTAGCCGAGCATATTCGCGCGCGGATCGAGAAGGTCATCGAGTCCGAAGCGGAGAAGCGACCCCTGGTCGCGGTCGCCCGGCACTTGCAGCAGCCGACCATCAAGGCGACCATTGGAGAGCCGGAAACATGAGACCTCCGCCTGAACTTCGCCTTTTTCCGATCGTTGAGTGCGCAAAAGTCGAGCTATTCGTTGCAGGATAATGAAAGGTCAATCGCCATGTCGAAAAGTCACCTTAGAGGTTCGCGGTTCCTGGGCCGGCGCCGAGCTCCGCTCCTGGCTTCAATCGCCCTGCTGGCGTTCGGCGTCGCCGCCGAGGGCTGCGCGGCGGATGGTTCGCGCTGGCGGCGAAACACGGCTGCATCGACGGAAACCCCCGCAATGAACGGTCAGTATAAGGATCTTCAAGGAGCATCCCGTTTCACGAAACTCGGCGAGGGCGGCGAGGGCGTCTACATTTTCAAACCCAAGGGCGCGGTTTCGGCGTCAGCGCCAGTCGTGTTCTTCTTCCATGGTCTTGCGGCGCCTGATCCCTACAGTTATGGCGGCTGGATTGATCACCTCGTGCGCCGCGGCGCCATCGTGGTCTACCCAATTTCGGAAGACAGCAAGTTCGACAGCGCGGACAAGATCCGCCGCAACGCGATCATTGGCGTGCGCAGAGCGGCTGAGGAACTCTCCCGCGCGGGCGCGGATCTGAGCCGCGTCGCGTTTGTCGGGCACTCGGTTGGCGGCGGCCTCTCGGTGCAGCTTGCGGCCAGCGCCCGGGACCTCGGTCTGCCGACCCCGAGGGCCATCATGTCGGTGCAGCCCGGCGGCAGCAAGAATCCAACTCGTCCGGAGGACATGGCGCGCCTCTCGCCCTCGACCCTTCTGCTTGTGGTTGAAGGCGACGCGGACCAGTTTGAAGAATCACGCGAAGGCAAGATGATCGTGGAGAATGCCGTGAACATTCCGGGCGAGAACCGGGTCTATGTCCTGCTTCGCTCCGCAAGGAATGCGCCAGCCGACCACTACACGCCGCTCTCGCCCGACCCGCGTTACCGCATGACCGCCGCGAAGCGCAAAGGCGGGCGCAAGCTCATGATGAAGGCGTTCGGCGTGCGCGACGGCGAGATCGACAGCTATGACGAACGGGGTTACTGGCGCCTGCTCGATAATCTGCTTCAGGCAGCCTCCACTGGCGGCACCGTCGCCCAGGCTGTCGATGCAGTGGGCGCAAGCCAGCTCGATGAAGCGCCAAACGGCGCAAAGATCCGCCCCCGACTGAAGCAGTTGAGAGTCGAGTAGCCGGCCGGTTCGCCGCGACAGGAACTTTATGGAACCAATCCTCACGGAAGAACCGCGTTACTGGAAACCGGCCGAGCCGGATGAGGCGGAACGCGCGGCGATCTTGAAAATCGCCTCCAGCCCCGAGGCGCTCAGCGAAATGGACAAGCTCGTCGCCGGGTTCCGGGCGCTTGCGCACACCGGCGTCGTTCAAGGCCTGTACGAAGGCCTTTATGGCCATGTCAGTCTGCGTGTCCCCGGCGCACCGCACTGTTTCTGGGTGAATTCTGTCGGCGCGCGCTATTCCGAGATGACCCGCGACAAGCTCGTGCTTCTGACCGGCGACGGAAAAATCGTCTCTGGCCAGAACATGCGGAATTTCGCGGCGTTTTTCATCCATGCCGCAATTCATGCGGCCCGCCCTGACATCAACTGCGTAGCGCACCATCACTCGAGAGCGGGCTGCGCCTTCAGCGCGCTCGGCGTTCCACTCGAACCGATCGACCAGGTCGGCTGCAGCTTCTACGAGGATCACGCTCTTCATACCGAGTATTCCGGCGTCATCGCTGACGCGGACCAAGGCGCGGCCATCGTCAAGGCGCTAGGCGACAAGCGCGCGCTGATTCTCACCAGCCACGGACTGATCACCTGCGGCAAGACAGTCGAACAGGCGATCATCGACATGTACGAACTCGAGCGGACCTGCGACGTCCAGTTGCTCGCCATATCGACGGGCCGCCCGCTGCAGCTGATTCCGCCCGACGCGGCGAGGCAGGTGCGCAACTTCCGCACGGACCCGCGGCGCTATCAGGTCGAGTGGCGCATGCTCATGAACATCATCGATCGCAAGTAACGTCGCGTTCAGGGAGGAAGGGATGCCATCCGGTTCGTCATTCTCGCGCGCACCGCTGACCGAAGGATACGGCGAGGTCTGGAGCGGAACAGCGGATACGCCGCTTACGGCGCTTGACGCATCGGAGGCGAAGGCGGCGCTCCGCCGGCATGGCGTGGTCCTGTTTCGCGGATTTCGCGCCGATCGCACGAGTTTCAAGGAGTTCACGGATCGCCTTTGCGGCGCCTTCATGAACTACGAGGGCGGGGCCTCCGCGCGCAGCAAGGTCGATGGGCAGGAGACAGTACTGACTGTGACGGAGCCCTCAATGCTTCATGGCATCCCGCTGCACGGCGAGATGTACTACACGAAACACAGGCCCGATCTGCTGTTCTTTTTTTGCGAGAGGCCTGCGGCGCAGGACGGCGAGACGACGGTCGCCGACGGAACCGCGCTCTACCGAGGCCTTTCACAACGGACTCGTGACTTTTTTGAGATCTGCAGGATCAAATATGTCTGCACCTACCCGGACGGCCGCTGGCAGCAGCTTTTCCAGTCGGATCGGGTGAGCGACGTTGAAGAGTACTGCCGCGACAACGACATGAATTTCCGCCGGAACGACGACGGGTCCATTGTCACGGAATACCTGACACGCGCCGTATCGAAGCCGCTGTTCCACGCGGGACCAGCTTTCATCAACAACATCTTCACCATGGTCCGCTGGGAGCAGGCGGGCTTCGGCATCCGCGTCGTGCGGGATGAACACGGCAAGCCTTTGGCACAAGACATTATCGACGAGCTTCAACAGCTTGAACGCCAGGAAACCTTGCCCGTCAGCTGGCGTCCGGGCGATCTGATGATGGTCGACAATACGCGCATGCTGCACGGGCGCCGCTCATTCACGGACACTGGTCGCTCGATCTTCGTACGACTCGGCTCTCTCGCCGCCGAATAAATGCATCTGTAACGGCGAAGGCCGCCGCCCTTGGGCGCCGGCCTCCAATTTCCTGCACATCGACTGGAAGCGGCCTCCCAAAGGCTGCGGGCGCCCGCGACAACGTCAGAATTCGGCCGTGATGCTTGCGGACACGGTGCGCCCGCGCGCGTAGGTGTTCGCCTCGGTCCGGCCGATCGGCGAAATCTGGAACTCCTCGTAATCAGCCCCGAGAAGGTTTCGGGCGCTGAGGCCGAGAACGAGCGGCTGTCCGTACACCTCGATATTCTGCTTGTGGACAATATCGAACTGGATCCCTGGCGTCTCCCGCGTCGAGGGCAGCACGCCGAGCCCGCGACGGGTGATCCGCTCGCTCACCCAGCCGATGAGGAATGTCGTCTGGGATCGTTCCGCCTCCCAGCCGAACTGCGAGTTGACGATGTGCTTGGGCGTTCCCTGCAACGGGGTGCCGTCGAGGCCGAACACGCTGGCAGGAGCCAGTACTCGTGTGGGAAGCTGAGACGGGTCGACGATAAGTTCGTCTTTCCCGCTCACTTCTGCGTGCGTGTAAGTGTAGTTGACCGAGAACAGGAATTCCGGTTCGACGAGCACGGGGACGTCGAACGGCATGCTGAAGCGGGTGCGGTACTCGAACTCGCCGCCATAGAGCGTTGCTTCGGGCGCGTTGATGAAGCGCGTCACCGTCGATCCCTGGTTGGCGAGAATGACTTCTTCGATCGGGTCTTCGACCTTCTTGTAGAAGCCTGCGAGCGTCAGAAACTGGTTGCGTCCAAGATAATACTCGTACCTTGCGTCATAGTTGCGGAACTGGCTGTCGGTCAGGAACGGATTTCCCTGGTAGATCCGGTCGGTTTCCGGATCGATATAGGGCGTGAAAGCGAGTTCCCGGAACTGCGGACGCGCGATGGTGTGCGAGTAACCGACGCGGAACAGCATGTCCTCCGCAAAATTCCAGGTGACGGTCGCGGCGGGCAGGAAATAGTCGTTTTCGAGACGCGCCGGCGCGGCGAAGGGCGGAAGCCCGAATGTGTTGAGCGTCCGCACGGATTCAGTCGCGTCTTCATAGCGGACGCCGGCCGCGAATTGCAGGCGGGGAATGATTTCGACCTGCGCCGAGACATAGGCGGCCTTGGTGTCGAGTAGGCCGTCATAGCTGTCATCGCGACCGGTGAACTCCTGCAGCTGGAACCCGTCCGGGCGGATTGAATCCGGCTGAAAGAGGAAATCTGGGCGATTGACGCGCACGCTGGTCGGCAGCAGCGCCGGGTCGGTCGTCGTCTCGACGAATGCAAAGGTGCGCTGCGTGTAGTCGCGGTCGGTTCGCGAATAGGCGATGCCCGCCGAGAACACCGCGTCGCGATAATCGCTGAGCGGCAGCGTATAGGATAAATCGAGCCCGCCGCTGAACATCTGGTCGTTCAGGTAAGAGAACCGCGTGCGGTTGCCGAGCGTCCGGCCGCTGTAAATAATTGGAAACGCGGCTGTGATGTCATAGGCGATGGAACGCTCATAAGGCGCGTCTCGGCGCGACTCGGCGACGCCGACGCGCCAATCGATATCGAGCGACCCGAAGGTGTGCACGCCATTCAGCCCGAATGAGGCAAGCTGGCGCTCGTACCAAGCCGTCCCCTCTTCGTGAATGCCGAGCGTGCCCGAGGCGTTTGCGTCAGTCCCCTCGCCGATCTGGGCCTCCTTGTCGGTCGAGCGGACGAGGAGTCCCGTGAACTTCACGAGGTGATCATCCTGAAAGCGCGCCGACACTCCGAGGAAAGCGTTGAATACGGTGTCCCAATTCGTCGTCGTGACCTTGAAATCCTCGTCGATATTGTTGCCGACGACCGACTGGCGAATGGCCTGCTCCGTCCGCCGCTGGCTGTCATAGCCGAGCACGCCGACGACGCCGAGTTCGAGGCTCTCGCCAAGCTCAAAAGTCCTCCCGGCGGTGATTTCTCCCTCAAGGTCCGGTTCCTGCAACTGACGCTGGATCACGGTGAATGGAGAATTCACGAGGCTCTCGCCCATGACCTCCAGCTCGGCCGGCGTAAAGTTGACTTCATTGACGAACCGACCCGAGTCAACAGCCGCTCTCAATGGCCCCGGCAAATTCCGCAAGGATCCGCCGAGCGTCGTCCAGTCGCCGTCCGTACCCTGATAGACAAGCCCGTTCTTCATGGTAGACGCCGTATTGAAGGCGCTTCCGAGCTTGAAATTCGCGAACCCCTCCTGCGGGGTATCGACGGTTCTGAGATCGATGACGCCGCCGCCGAATTCTCCTGGATAATTCGGCGAGAAGGTCTTTTGAACCGTCGCGCCCGCCAGAATGTTCGACGGGAACAGATCGAGCGGGACCTGGCGGCGGAGCGGTTCTGGGCTCGGCAGCGGCGCACCATTGAGCAGCGCCGAAGAATAGCGGTCGCCAAGGCCCCGGACATAGACAAAACGGCCGCCGACAAGCGACAGGCCTGAAAGACGCGTCAGCGCCAGCGCCGCGTTGTCGTCTCCAGTTCGCGCGAGATCGTCCGCCGTCAGCACCGAAACGACTTCAGACGTGTTGCGCTGCGGATCGGGAATGTTTCTGCCGACGACGACGATCTCATCGACCGGCTCGGCGGGCGGCTGGGCCGCCGTGAAGGTCGGCGCCGACAGCATGGTGCTGATCAGCAGCGCAGCCTTTTTCATTGAACGATGGGTTTTCATGTGAACTGACCTTGGATGATTTGAACGCGCGCAAGAGTCGGGCGGCGGAGACCGCCGCCCCGCGTGTCGTCAGCAATTCGCTGTTTCAAGGCCGCACGACCAGCCGCGCCACCAATTGTCGGACGTATCCCTGACAGCGCCGATATAGGTGGTTGGCGTCAGGGCCGGATTGCCGAGCGTCGTGAGATCGAAATGCGTGCGTGCGGTTTCCGTGGCTCCGTTCACGAAGCGGGTGTCGAACTGCGTGGTATTCGCGACCCGCGGCGCCAAGGCGAGCTGGAGCGTTTTCGCGACAGCGGTCGAGTTGTTGGTCCCGGCGGCAATAATGCCGGAAGCTTCGGCGCTGTAGGCGCCGGGGCAGTCGAACAGGACCGAATTCGCCGTGATCGTGGCGAAGTCGCCGGCGCCGCGCCCAGCCGAGTTGTCCGCCGTGCTGACCGACAAACAGCGAGTCGAGCCGGTGACGATCCCATTGAAGAGGCGGCCCGACGAACCAGGCGCGCCGCCGCCCGACTGGTCAAAGGCGACCCCGCGGATGGAGCCGCCGCCGCCGTTCAGCGGCTGGCCGATGAAGGTGAAGTTGGCGATGATCGGTCGCGTCTGACCGATCGTCGACGGGCTGGAAACACCCGGGTGGTTCGAGCACTCAACAAGGCTGTCCGGGCCGCCGGTAACGCTGTAGAGGCGCTGGATGATAATTCCGAACTGCGCCACTCCGGTCCAGCCCGCATCACAATCAAGCGAGTCGTCGAAAGCGCCGGTGATGATGTAGTTCTTCAGGTTCACGCGGCCGCCAAAAATCTCGATGCCGTCGTCGCCATTGTTGTGGATCTGGACGTACTGAATGTTGGTTCCTGATCCGACACCGGCCAAAGTCAGGCCGTTGAGGTCGTCGCCCGCCGCGGCGCCTGGAAGGAACGCGCCGCCGAATTTGATCTGAACATATTGAAGGTTGCCGCTGTTATCGGCTGGCGTGGCGCCGCCATAGCGCGCGGGACGCCCGGTCGACGCGGTAATCCCTTCGACTTCATTTTGACAATTGACGGACTCGGCAGGGACGGCCGTCGCGCACTGACGGGTTGGCGCGCGGCCCGCGATGACGACGCCTGCCCATTGGCGGGTGAATTCGGTGGTCGGCACCGACTGTTGCTGCGCCAGGATCGCGGACTGGCTGGTGAACTGGATGGGGTTGGTCGGGGCGCCGACAGCCTGGATTTGGCTGCCGCGATTGATGACCAGCATGTCATTCGAGGCGCCGCCGAAAACACGCACGCCCGGCTCGATGGTCAGCGTCGCGGATATGCCTCCGGGAAGCGCGCCGTCGCCCCCCACATCGCGACCCACATCCACGCGCCCGTTCAGCCGGTAGACGACGCCAGTAACGAAGGGGAGCGTCAGGTTCGAAAGGATTTCCCCGGTAATGTTGCAGACCGTGAGGGCGCCGACCGCGCTCCCGAGCGCCGTGCCAGCGGGGCATGTCGCGCCTGAACCCGATCCGCCGCCGCCGCCGCCGCCGGTCCCGCCAGTGCCGCCGCCGCCAGTCGCGCCAGGTGAAGCGATATCAGCGCCTTGCGAACAGGCAGCCAGCGCAACTGAAAGCAGCAGCGCGCGCGCTTTTGTCATTTTCATTGTGATTTCCCCGAGTGAGCCCCACAGCGCCCCACGCGCCGTTTCGCGATGACGCATTACCCGAGGAAGAAAACAGTTTGATGATCCAACGTTATCGATTGTGTGACAACGCTACTGAGGACGGAGTGGATCCTCCAACGTCTAATCGAAAGGCGCCGCCCACCAGGGCAGCGCCTGCGACTCGAATTGAAGGTATTCGCTAAATCCGCTTCAGATCGCGCGCGTCTTCGCACAGGGCCACCGGGGCGCCGTCCACAAAGATCACGGAATACGGCAGGTAGACGCCTTGCGCTCCAGATGCCTGACGCGCCTTCACCTTAACATCGACGGCCCAGCCTTCGACGGCATGGCCCGACACTTTCGCGCTGACCTGATAGGGTTCGCTCACAATCTGGATCCGCGCGCCGTCTGCGCGTTCAAGGCGGCTTTGAACATAGGCGGACGCCTGATCCCGATAGTCATCGGGACAGGGTGCGACGCTGCCGGCATAGGCTGCTGTGGAAAGAAGGACCGCGCTGCAAATTGCGGCCACGAGGCGGACTGGCGAGGCTCTCATGAATCGTGACCTTTCCTTGCTAGTCATCAAATCGCAACGAAACTGTCACGTTTTTGTCATATTACGCGCAATGGGTCAAGCCATTGTTCTGGAGAGCTATTATCAGAGCCTACCAGATCGGCGGCTTTGGCGGACCGCGGCGACGCGGCCGGGATGGCGCCGGCGGGG
>CAYTVQ010000073.1:0-11127 GCA_964441615.1 uncultured Caulobacterales bacterium
ACCTTGTCATTGGTCCGGTCGCGCTCTTCGATTCCGAGATCGAAATATTTGAGATCGATGTCGAGATAGGGATGAATGAACTTGTCCTTGATCATCTTCCAGATGATCCGGGTCATCTCGTCCCCGTCCATGTCCACGACGGGGTTTTTCACTTTGATCTTCTGCATGGAAACTCGCTTGGCGTGATGCGGCCCGAACGGGCTTGGAGGAGATTTTGGCGGCGTATAACACCGGGCGGGGGCGGGTCCAAGCCGGCGCGCGCAGCCCGGCGCCGCCGGCGCGAATTGGCGCTTTCGGCCAGCGCTCCTTGCGCCGCAGCGCGCAAGTCCGCCAATATCGAAACATGGCCGAGAAGCGACAGGGGCTTGGAAGTTTGGAGGCGCATCTGCGCCCGGCGCCGGCCTTTGTGCTGGTGCGGCCGCAGCTCGGCGAGAATATCGGCGCGGTCGCACGCGTGATGCTGAATTTTGGGGTCCGCGACCTTGTCCTCGTCGATCCGAGGGACGCCTGGCCGAACCCGGCGGCGCGGGGCCCTGCTTCCGGCGCCGACATCGTCCTCGATGACGCCAGGGTTGTCGCAACGCTCGATGAAGCGCTCGCCGGATGCCGTTATGCGCTGGCGACGACGGCGCGGCCGCGCGAGCTCCTTGTGCCTGTGCTCACGCCTGAAGACGCGGCGGCTCAATGCGGCGCCCGCATTGCGCGAGGCGAAAGAGTCGCAATCCTTTTCGGCGCAGAGCGGTCCGGCCTCACCAATGACGAGCTGCTGCGCGCCGACGGGATCGTATCGATCCCGGTCAATCCGGCGTTCGCCTCGCTCAACATATCGCAGGCTGCGCTGGTCATGGCCTATGAGTGGGCCAGGGCCGACGGTCGCGCGAGTTTCTCAAGCGAACTGGACGCCGCGATGCCGGCGACCAAGGAAGAATTCGAGGGATTCATGCGCCATCTCATCGGCGCGCTCGAAAACGCTCACTACTTCTTTCCGGAGCACATGCGCGAGACCATGGAGCAGAATCTGCGCGCGGCCTTCACGCGCGCCGGCCTCACTGAATCGGAAGTCCGCACCTTGCGCGGTGTCGTCAAGGCGCTGGCGGAAGCCAGGCGTCGCAGGCAGTCCTGAACGGCCGGAACCGCCCCTCCTCGGGGAAGCGTCCAGAGCTTCAGACCGCCAGGGTTGTAGGCCGCATTTGGCGTCGGGCGCCGGCGCATGGTAGTCGGTGCGGCCGCCAGCACCCGAGGGGGGCATGCAAAGGTTTTTCGAGGAGCTCCGCCGCCGGAATGTTTTCCGGGTCGCCGGCCTCTACGGCGTTGTCGGCTGGCTGCTCGCGCAGGCGTCGTCCCTTATGGAGAACGCGCTGGCGCTGCCCCCATGGTTTGACGCCGTCGTCATCAGCCTGCTGCTCATCGGGTTTCCGCTTGTTGTCGTCTTCGCCTGGGTGTTCGAAATGACGCCCGAAGGTCTGAAAAAGACTGCCGACGTCCCGCAGACGCAGAGCATCGCCGGATCGACTGGAAAGAAGCTCGACCGGGCGCTGATCGCCGCAATCGCCGCCCTCGCCGTCGTGATCCTCGGGACGCGGTTCATGGCGCCCGCTCCAAAGGCGGAGCCGGTCAAGGCCGAGGTCGCAAATGCGGCTGCGCCCGCGCAGGCGGCAAATTCAATTGCGGTCCTTCCATTCGTAGACATGTCGCCCAGCAAGGATCAGGAGTATTTCTCGGATGGCATCTCCGAGGAGCTGCTGAACTCGCTCGCCCAGGTTGAGGGTCTCCAGGTCGCTGGCCGCACCTCATCATTCGCCTTCAAGGGCCAGAACAAGGACCTGCGCGAGATCGGTGAGATTCTCAATGTCTCGAACATCCTTGAAGGATCGGTTCGCAAGGCCGGCGACCAGGTGCGGATCACGGCGCAGCTGATCAAGGCGGCTGACGGCTATCATCTGTGGTCGAAGACCTATGATCGGGAGCTGAAAGACATTTTCGCCGTTCAGGACGAGATCGCTGGATCGATTGTCGCCGAAATGAGCCCGCATCTTCCTGGGGCGAAAGAAACAAAGGTCAAGTCCGCCGCGCGCACCGAGCTGGCCGCCTATGACCGGTTCCTGCTCGCGCGTGAGAAGATGACACAGGATGGATCGAAGGCCGCCTATGAGGCGGCGGCGACCCTTCTCGACGGCGCCATCGCCGAGGATCCGAAATATGCGCCGGCTCTCGCCTGGCGCGCCTATGCCGAAACCATGCTCTCGGAGGCCGCGGGCGGCGTCGGTGACACGCCGATGGCCAAGGCTCTGCCGGTGGTCAAGGCGTACTCGGACCGGGCGCTCGCCGCCGATCCTCAGTCTGCTGAGGGTTTTTTCGCTCTGGGGAGCTATTACGGGCAGCTCACCTTCACGGAGGGCGACGCCTGGCTCGGCAAGGCAATAGAGGCGTTGCGGAAAGCGGTAGAGATTCGACCGAATTTCACGCAGGCGCAGAACGATCTCGCCTATTTCCTCGACAAGGCCGGCGAGACGCGCGAGGCGGTCGCCATCCTTGAGGATACGCTGGCCCATGACCCCGGTCTCAGGGACGCCAACGTGACCTATATCTATCATCTGTCGCGGCTCGGAAGGTATGGCGACGCCGACGCCGCAATAGCCAAGTGGGCGAGGCTGCGCCCCGAATCCGCCGAGCCGGAGGTGATGCGCGCTGTCGTTCTTTCGGCGCGCGGCGAGAAGGCGAAGGCGATCGAAATTTGTGAGACGGTCAGAAAGAAAGGCAGGGCCGACACCAATCTGGCTCGGGTTGAGGGGACGGCGCGCCTTTCAATCGCCGATGCGGATTGGCTGGAGTCCGCCGGAGGCCGCTGGGCGGCAGCCGCCGCCATTCTGCGCGGCGACGGGGGACTCGCGGTTGAGCGCATAGAGGCGTTCGGGCGGGCCCGGCAGAATCCTTCAATCGCGATGCTGGACTATCTGCCATTCCTGTTTTTCGCCGGCGAGACCGCGAAAGTCGTCGACTATTACGAGATGGAGCTGCGCACGCCGGAGGCGGTCATGAAGGCCGCCGCGGCCTGCGCGTGCTCGCCCGCGCATGTCGCCGCCTCCCTGAAGGCCGCCGGGCACCGGGACTTCGCACCGCTCATGCAGGCCTGGAAGTCGCGGGCCGACCGCGACAGAGACTTTTACGCCAACGGTGCGGGCTTCATCGTCTGGGAGGCGCAGCGAGCGGTCCTTGGGGACGACCTTGCTTCAGCCAGGCGCGATTTCGCCCGCGCCATGGACCTCGGCTGGCGCGATCCCCTGTTCGCCACGGCGGCGATGAACCAGATCGCGCCGAAGACAGAGGTATTCGCGCCCCTCCGCGCGCGGATGAAGGCGCTCGTCGATGCCGAGCGCGAAAAGCTGGACCTCAAGCCGCTGTGACGTCGCCTGTCGAAAAGCTCGACCGGGCGGATGCGCTCTCGCAGCATCGCTTCCGCTTCTACGACTTCTGCATGGCGGCGTTTGTCGCGGTGCTCATCTGCTCCAACCTCATTGGCGCGGCCAAACTTGTCAGCTTCGGAGAGTTTCGCGTCGGTCCTTTCGACCTTGGCGTGTTCGGCGCCGGGATTCTGTTCTTTCCGATTTCCTATGTGCTCGGCGACATTCTGACCGAAGTCTATGGCTACGCGCGGGCCCGGCGGGCGGTGTGGGCGGGATTTGGCGCTGTCGGTTTCATGGCCTTCATGTCGTGGGTCGTTGTCGCCATGCCGCCGGCGCCGGGTTGGGAGGGCCAGGCGGCCTATGAGGCGGTCTTCGGCATGACGCCGCGCATCGTGCTCGCCTCCATGATTGCCTTCTGGTGCGGCGAGCTCGCGAATGCATTTGTCATGGCGCGAATGAAAGTGCTGACCAAGGGCCGCCACCTGTGGACAAGGACCATCGGCTCGACGGCGGTCGGGCAGGGCGTCGATAGCCTGCTTTTCTATCCAATCGCCTTCCTCGGCGTGTGGTCGACGGCGCAGGTCATCACCGTCATGGTGACAAACTACGCGCTCAAAGTCCTGTGGGAGGCGCTGCTGACACCGGTTACCTATCAGGCGGTGGCGTTCCTCAAGCGCGCCGAAGGCGTCGATGTCTATGACGCCGAGACAAACTTCACGCCGTTTTCAGCGCGTCCCTGAGCCTGTTTCCGCCCAGAAGTGAGTTGCACGCCTCGCCATTCAACTGTCAGGCGAATTATGGCGTTCATGCTTGCGCGCGCGCATCACAACAGAGCTTCCGATGCAAGTAATTCATGAATCGCATTGTGCCTTCGCCGAATTTCGCCAATTATCAAGGCGTCCGGCGTGACGGTTGGTTGGAGTTGAGTTATGCGTCTCGTGAAGATCGCGGTCGGCGGCGCCGCCGCGGCCGTCATTTCGGCGTCGGCGGCCTTTGCCAATACCATCACGATCGGAACGACAGCCGCGACGGTCACCTGTTCGGCAAGCTGCTCTGCCTTCATCGGAGCCGGCGGCACGGATGCGCCGCCTTCGGTCGATGGCGCGCCGACCGGTCCCGGCACGCTGTCCGCCACGATCGCCCAGCTTTATGACGGCACGCCGGCTAACCAGACGAACGAACGGGCGCGCCTTGCGACGCTGCTCGGGATCGCCAATCCCGCCACCCTGGGCAGCCGGACGGAGCTCGGCGCCGACGCCTCGTTCGACAGCAGCGCGCTCTACATCGTGCTGAAGGTCGGCCAGAACAACGTCTTCATCGTCAATACATCGGGGGGCGCCCAGTCTTTCGCCTACAATCAGAACGGCGCCCAGGCGCTTGGGCTCAGCGGCGTCAATCTCTACGGCGCCGCCCCGATTCCGGTTCCGGCGGCGGTCTGGCTGATGGGCGCTGGGCTTGCGGGACTGGGATTCGCCAGCCGCTGGAAGCGGGCCGCCTAGACGCGGCGCGCGTCCGTCTCACGCGCCCGGATCGAGAAAGCGCACGTTGATCGCCATCTCGGGAAGAATGCGCGGATCGAGCGAGTCGAATCCAATCCGCACACGGACGGTCGCCTTGCTGCGGTCGGCTGACGGGATCGTCGCGATGACATGCGCGGGGAGCTTCAATTCCGGATAAGCGTCGAGCACGGCCTCGACCTTCTGCCCTTCCGAGACCTGCGCGATATAGGCCTCGCTGACATCGACCTCGATCTCGAGGCTCTCCATATCGACGATCGTGCAGATGCCTGTGCGCGTGAAGCCGCCGCCGGCCGAGACGGGCGAAATGATTTCGCCAGGCTGCGCAGATTTGTTGACAACGACGCCGTCAAACGGCGCACGAATCTCATAGCGGTCGAGTTGCGCCGCTTCGCGCTCGGCTTCGGCGACAAACGCGTTGCGCTGGGCGAGGGCCGCATCGTAGCGCGCTTTGGCGTCCGTGAGCAGCGCCGTGCTGGCGAAGCCCTGCTTCTGCAATTCGCGCGTGCGGCGCAGGACTCGTCCCGCCTCAGCCAGCGTCGCTTCCGCAGATTCAGCGCGCGCGCGGGCGCTCGCAACATTGGCGGCGGCAAGAGTCGATTCGAGGACCGCGAGCACGTCGCCTTTCTTCACTCTGAGGCCTTCTTCGACCCGCACCTCGACGACCCGGCCGGTGACCTCCGCGGCCACCGTCGCCTGACGGCGCGCCACCACATAGCCGGAAGCAACGAGACGGCCGGGCTGCGAGGGCGCTGCCATCGTCGCCGGTCCTGATGTCTGCGCGGCGGCGACGGGATCGGGCGCCGGCGGCGCCGGCTTGAGAAGCCAGCCTGCCGCCGCGCCGATCGACAGCATAGCCACGCCAAAAGCGCCAGCCGCCAGCGGCGAGACGCCGGCGCGAGGCGGCACGCTTTCGCTTCGTTCGATGCGAAGCGACTTCAGGAGTTCGGATTTGTCGTCGTCCAAGCTGGGGTCTCTCCTTGTGTTGATTCTAGGCGGCGCGCGGGTCGGGCGCAATGAATCGAGCCGGATCGCGACGGTTGTTGCACGACGCCTGTTTTCGCGTTGAAGGCGGGGTCAGGCGTTCCGGGCGTTAACTTTCTTCCGCGCCCTAACGAATCGGCGTTCCATCGATTCAGGAGAGACCCCTATGACCGCGCTTCAGGCCGCCGCCTTTTGGATCGGACTACAGACGCTGCTGCTCATCTTTTTGAGCGTTCGCGTCGGCCAGGTACGGACGCGCCTCAAGATCAATCTCGGCGACGGCGGCAATCCCGAGATGGTGAAGGCGATCCGGGCGCATGGGAACTACACCGAATACGCGCCCCTCGCGCTCGTCGGCCTCATCGCGCTTGCGGAGGTCGGCGCAGATGTCACGGTCGTCCACGGGCTCGGCGCCTTTTTCTTTTTCGCCCGCGTGGCGCATATGCTAGGGCTTGGACTTGGCGTATGGCCGTCGGGCCGTTTCGTCGGCACGCTCTCGACCATGCTCAGCCTGCTCGCAACGGCCGGCCTGCTCATCTATTTTGCGGTCCGCTGAGTCGTTAACGACTCCTGAACAAGGCGCCCTTTACCGGGAATTTACCCTGAATTGGGACGGTCATGGCCGTCGCGGCATTGGCGCGGCGTGTCGGAACGGGCGTCATGAAGAGAATTACGCATTGCCGGGCCTGCGGGTCGAGGGCCCTTTCGCCCGCCTTCTCGCTGCCGGGTCTCGGCGCGCCGACACAGGGACTCGGACGCCGCGCCGCCGATCTCGAATTTGTTTATTGCGATCAGATGCGGGACGCGCGCGCCTGCGGCCTCTTGCAGTCTGCCCATATTGGCGTCGAGCCGATGGTCGCAGACGAACCTTCGGGCCGCTATTCCTCGGTGCGCAATCATCTGCGCCAGATGGCGACGGAGGCGCTCGAACTCATCTCGGGGCGCGATTGCGCAGCGCTCGATATCGGCTGCGGGGACGGGACGCTTCTTTCGTACTATCCGCGCTGGGTCGAGCGCTTTGGCGTCGATCCTTCAGAACACGTCGAGCAGATCGGCGACTGGGCCTGGACCGCGAAAGCGGCGTTTCCCTCCGCAGAGCTCGACCGCGCTTTCGGCGGCAAGAAGTTCGACATTGTAACCGCCGCCTCGGTTCTGGAGCGTCTGGAGGAACCCCGCGAATTCCTTGCGCGCGTGAAGGCGCTTCTGGCTGCGGATGGCGTTTTCGTCCTCGAAACGCTCTATGCGCCGATGACATTGACGCGCACTTCGATCGAGGCCGTGGCGGGCGGGGCCGTTGGAATCTACGCGCTTGGAGTGCTTGAACGCCTGATCCGCGACAGCGGCCTCAAGATCTTCCGCGGCCTTCTCAGCGACAAGAACGGCGGATCGTTGCGGCTGTTCATTACCCATGCCGACATCGAGGATCACGATTTCGATCCCTGGTATGAGCGCCTGGCGCGCCTGTGGGACGAGGAGAACGCACTCTCGCTGCGCTCGGCCGCCCCTTATCAGGCGTTCGAACGGCGAGCCCTCGACGCCCGTGTCAGCTTCCGCAAGCTCCTCTCCGATATGGCCGGCCGCGGCGAGTGCGCGCATGTGCTGGGGACCGGTCCTGCGTCGGCGGCGATTGTGGCGCTCGCGGGCGGCGATGCGCGTGCGATCGCCTACGCCATCGGACGGCCGCCAGCGCCAAAATTTGCCGGGCTGCCCGTGATTTCCGAGACCGACAGCCGCGCAGCCGAGCCAGACTATCTCATTGCGCCCGCAACGCTGAAGCGCGAGATGCTCGAGCGCTGGCGCGAGTCGATCATGCTCGGCGCCAGGCTGATCGTGGCGACTCCCGAGCCGCATGTGATCACTGCTCACAATTATGCGCCGGAACTCGCGAAGACGCTTGCCGCCGGCGACAGCGCCGGCGGGGTCGAGACCCTGCGCGCCATTCTCGGGGCCAGCGGCGCGCCGCGCCTCGTTGCGCAGACGCCTGTGGCGCAGACCGCCTAAGTGGATATGAAACGTCGCGTCGCGCCCTCGAGCGCGACGGCCGTCAGCCTGCCGGTGAAGCAGGCGCCGGTATCGACGCCAATGCGCCAGCGGGCATCGACAGCTTTCTTCACCGGCTGGTGACCATGGACGACGACCTTCTCGGGCCGCAGTTCCTCCGGCGCGCGATGAAACTCGCCGCGAATCCAGAGAAGGTCGCGCTCCTGCTGCTGGTCGAGCGGCACGCCGGGCCGAACCCCGGCGTGAACGAAGAGATAGTCGCCGATGACGCGCGTCAGCTCGAGCGAGCGCAGGAAGGCAAGATGGTCCGCCGGCATGGTTTCGCTCAGACGACGGACGATATCTTCGAGGAGTCCGGATGAGGGCACGCCATAACTTGCAAGCAGCTCGCCGCCGCCCCATTCGATCCAGTCGGCGTTGGCGCCGGGATCGGCGAGGAAGGAAAGAAACACATCCTCGTGATTGCCCTTGAGAAAGACTGTTCCGGGGCGCTCCCGTTTCAAGGCGAGGAGCCGGTCGATCACGCCGCTCGTATCCGGGCCGCGGTCGATGTAGTCGCCAAGAAAGACGAGCTGCGCGTTAACCTTGTCTGCTTCCTCCTCGGCGCGAATTTGCGCCATCAGGTCGTCGAGCAGCCCGGCGCAACCGTGAATATCTCCGACGGCGTAGATTCGCATGCCGTCGGGCGCGCGGGAGAGGGGCCGTTTCTCGAATGGGTTGCCGAACATCGTTGCCATGAGGTCGCAGGGCCTTGCTATAATAGGGCGACAGCTTGCCATCGGGTCAATGCGGTGAGCCCCACATGACGGTTCTGGTCACCGGCGGGGCCGGCTATGTCGGCTCCCATATGCTCCTCGCGCTGAAAGACGCCGGCGAGACTGCGGTCGCGCTTGACGATCTGTCCGTCGGCCGCAAGGAGCAGATTCCCGAAGGCGTTCTCCTCGTCGTCGCCAATGCCGGCGACCGCAGGCGCGTCGCCGAAATTCTTGCCGAGCATGCGATAGAGGAGGTCATCCACTTCGCGGGCTCCACGCTGGTGCGCGAATCAATCGGCCGGCCGCTCGCCTATTACCGCAACAACACCGCGAACATGATCGCGCTGCTCGAGGCCTGCGGCGATGCGGGGGTGCGCCGCTTCATCTTTTCATCTAGCGCATCGGTCTATGGCATGCCGGAATATTCGCCTGTCCCTGAGACGGCGCCGCTGCGACCCATTTCGCCCTATGGCGCCTCCATGGCGATGAGCGAGCGGGTGCTCGCCGACGCCGCCGCCGCCTTGCAGCTTTCTTTCGCCACATTGCGCTATTTCAATGTCGCCGGGGCGGATCCGAGGCGCCGCGCTGGCGAAATCGGGCGAGCGACGCACCTTATCAAGGTCGCCGCGCAGATTGCGGTCGGCGCGCGGAAGGGAAAGCTGCAGATCTACGGCGCCGATTACCCGACCCCGGACGGCACCGCGATCCGGGATTATGTGCATGTCTCCGACATCGCCGAGGCCCATCTCGCCGCGCTCGCCTTCCTGCGCGGCGGGGGCGGGCCTGTAACCCTGAATGTGGGCTATGGGCGCGGTTATTCGGTGCGCGAGGTCATTGACGCGGTCGAGCGCGTCATCGGCCGCGACATCAAGGAAGAAGCTTCGGCCCGGCGCGCCGGCGATCCGCCGCAGCTCATCGCCGACTGCGCCGCCATCAGGCGCGTGCTGCAATGGCGCCCGCACCATGACGACATCGACTATATCGTCCGCACAGCCATCGAGTGGGAGACGAAACTGATGGAAACTGCGGAAGGAACCGCCCATTGAAAGTCCTGCTTGCGGTCCGCGCTGCGTTCTTCCTCCTGCTCGCTTTCGTCACGTTCCTGACCCTGACGACAGATCCCGATGACACGAAGGCCGGCTTCGATCTCTTCGACTGGATCGCCTCCCTGCTCGTGGGGCGGCCCGATCTCGGCGACAAGTTCGCGCATTTTGCCGCCTATGGGGCGCTCGGATTTGCGGGCGGGGCGGCGCAGTGGCGGATACTGGGTCGCCAGTGGCCGGTCGTCCCGGCGCTCGCTCTCTATGGCGGCATGCTTGAAACGCTCCAGCATCTCGGCGGCGTGCGCGATGGAAACGCCTTCGACGCGGGCGCCAATGCGCTCGGAGCCGCGGCGGGCCTGCTGCTGTTCGCCGTGCTGACGCAGCTTCTGAAGCGGCGCGCAGCGGCATGAAACCGGTCATCATCATTCCGGCGCGCATGGCCTCGACCCGGCTTCCCGGCAAGATGCTGCTCGAAGCGGGCGGCAAGCCGCTCATCCGGCATACCTATGAACGTGCAAAGATGGCGAAACGCGCCGCGCGCGTCCTTATCGCGACCGACGATGAGCGCATCATGAGCGCAGCGCGCGCCTTCGGGGCCGAGGCGGTGATGACCGATCCCGCGCACAAATCCGGTTCTGAGCGCGCGGCCGAGGCGGCGAAGGGCCTCGACGCGGATGTGATCGTCAACGTGCAGGGCGACGAGCCGGAACTCGACCCCGCCGCGCTCGACCGACTCATCGCCCTGCAGAGCGCGCTAAAGCCCTTCGCCTCGACGCTCGTCTGCCCGTTCCCGGCGCGCGCGCGCCTCGATGATCCGAACGCGGTCAAGGCCGTCCTCGGGCGGAAGGTCGCGGCGCCGGGCGCCGGCGGCGAGGCCTTCGAGGCGCTCTACTTCACGCGCGCGCTCGCGCCTTTCCCGCGCGACGGCGCGCCGGCGCGCGAGACCTATTTCCTCCATATCGGCGTCTACGCCTTCCGGCCCGACGCGCTTCAGGCCTTCGCGAAGGCGCCAGAGGCTCGGCTCGAGCGCATCGAGCGCCTCGAACAGCTCCGCATTCTCGAAATGGGCGAGCGCATCCTGGCGGCGGTCGTCCCCGAAGCGTCGCCCGGCATCGACACGCCGGAGGACTTCGCGGCGTTCAGGGCGCGGGTGGAGGGAATAGGGAATAGGGAATAGGGAATAGGGAATAGGGAATAAGGCCGCTTATCCTATATACTTATTCTGTACCGCCCTCCCAACCGCTCATCCCGGCGAAAGCCGGGACCCAGAAAACTTGCAACGCGGCGCCCTGCAAATGAATTGCATCGGCAACTGTCATCCGGCTCCCCGCTTTGACCCGCTGCCTGAATTGACTGGGTCCCGGCTTGTGCCGGGATGAACGGGCGCGCAATTCCGTCGCCGTAAAGCGCCGCAATCACCGTT
>CAYTVQ010000074.1:0-10979 GCA_964441615.1 uncultured Caulobacterales bacterium
ACGCGCGAACACCGAGATGAGCGAGGCTCCGAGCGAGAGCGCGACCAGCGCGTTCACCACTTCACGGCTTTCCGGCGCGTGGCCAAGACCCTTGGTCAGCACCCAGAAATATCCCGCAAGACCCAGAAGCGCGAGCCCGGCGACGAGCATGCCCGTGACGGCGCCGGCGCGGAAGGCCACCGACAGTCCCTTGCCTAGGCTCTCGCTGGCGGCCTGGGTGGTGCGGACATTCGCGCGCACCGAGACGATCATGCCGATGAAGCCCGCCGCGCCTGACAGGATTGCGCCGATCGCGAATCCGACTGGCGGGAGCAGGTTGAAGCCGAAGGCGACCAGGAGCAGCGCAAAAACGATCGCGCCAGCGATGGCGATCGTCGTGTACTGCCGATTGAGATAGGCCTGCGCGCCCTCCTGAATGGCGCCGGCGATCTGTTTCATCTTGTCGTTGCCGGCGGGCAGCGCCATCACCGACTGAATTGTCACCCCCCCGTAGACCAGCGCAAGCAGGCCTCCGGCGATGACAAGCCAAAGCATGTCCATATCGTACCCTTCCCAAGGCCCCTTCGGGCCTTCTCATTTCAATGATATCGGGGCGAGAAACGCCGATATGGCCGCGGCGCTGATGAACGCCTGCGCTTCAACCGGTCCCCGTTACGCGGCGCGGAAACTGGCAAAGGCGGTCACGAAAATCAACGGCCAAGGCAGGTCAAAAGCGCCGCAGGCTGATGTTCAGGCCTTTGAGCGCATGCTGCGCATGGCTTCGGGCTCGGCATCGGTCAGCTGCTTGACCCAAGGATACTTGGACGCCATTTCGGAGGTGTAACCAAGATTGCGGGCGGTCGCGCTGCGTGGGACGTCCGCCTGCTCCTTGTAAAGCGTTCCGAAAACGCCGTCCCAGAAGAACTCGGCGATGCCGTAATTGCCGTTCTCGTTGTGGAAATGGTGGGCGAGGTGGCGCTTCTTCATGACCTGCCAGAATTTCGACTTCGGTTCGAAGGCGAGATGTTCCCCGCTGTGCATGAATTCGGTGAAGCAGGTCATGACGACGGTGCCGGCGATCGAGGCCAGCGCGCCGCCCCAGCCGTCGATCAGATAGCCAAGCGGTCCGGCGACCAGAAGGATCGTGGGAAGCGTCGTATGCAGCCCGCCGAAGAGCACGGACAGGTCATTCGGAAAGCGGTGGTGATCGTAATGGACGCGCTTCCACAGCCCGGCCAGCCAGGGGGTCTTGTACATCCACGAACCATGCAGGATGAAACGGTGCACCAAATACCAGGCAATGGGAAACAGCAGCATTCCTGCGGCAATTGCGGCCGCGAGCTTCCAGAAAGACGTTGCGAGGACTGCCGACGCCGGCAGGCTGATGAGGATGATCGCCGCGTAGACCTGGATCGCAGGATAGGTCACATAGGCGCGAACCAGATCGTCAAAGGTCATGCGGTTGAGCAGGTACTCTTCCGCCTTCCATGCCTTGTATCCGATGAAGAGACGCATCCGTTTCGCTTGCCGTTCGGGACGGGCCGGAAACTAGGCGCCCGCCGCGTTAATGACAAGCGTGGCGGGATAGGCCCGGCCGCCACGTGGGGAGGTTGAAAACTGCAACGTTTCTGCAGCCTAAAAGGCTAACTGAAACATTGGCCTGCAATTCTTGAAACGCGCCCATAGGGGGCCGCCCTTGCCGGTTGACTTGGGGAAATGTAATCGCCGAGGTTTGTCGTGGTTTGGCGGCTCCGGTCGCCCGACCGCGTCGCGGACGCGATGGGTCTTTTATGATACCACCGGCAGGCGCATCGCGTGCGCACGAGGCCAGGACCGGCAAGGGCGCCGGTCGAGTGCGGGGGCGTAGATGACAGTGTCGCCGACTCCTACAGTCAGTCATGGACTGCCGATCCGACTCGACGGCTTTACGACCGTCACAGAGGCGCTGGATTACGCCGCGCGAGGCGTTACCGGTTTCAATTTCTTCAACCTGCGCGGCGAGGTCGTTTCGGCGCTCCCCTATGCAAGATTGCGCGCCGATGCGATGGCGCTCGCCCGCAAGCTGGCGGCGCGGTTCCCTCGCGGCTCCCGCCTTGCGGTCGTCGCCGAAACGAGCCCCGAATTCGCGACGGTTTTTTTCGCCTGCCAGTATGCCGGCCTTCTCCCCGCGCCGATGCCGATGCCGGTCAATCTCGGGGGCAAGGACGGCTACCTGCTGCAGATCCGGCGCATGATCGAAGGCGCCAAGGCGGCCGCCGCGATCGGCCCGACTGAACTGACAAGCTTTCTGATGGAAGCGGCGAACGGCGCGCCGGAGGTCGCCATCTACGATTTCGAAGCCCTCGCCGCGCTCCCGGATGAAGCCGACGCCATGCCCTTCGGTCCTGACGAGCAATGCTATATTCAGTATTCGTCGGGATCGACGAGCGCGCCCAAGGGCGTGATCGGCACGCAGGCCTCGGTGATGGCCAATCTGCACGGCATCACCAAGCACGGCCTGAAACTCGCCGCGACTGATCGCGCCGCGAGCTGGCTGCCGCTCTACCATGACATGGGGCTGATCGGATTCTGCCTGGCGCCCATGTACGGGCAGCGGACGGTCGATTTCCTTGCGACATCTGATTTCGTTCGCCGGCCGCTGCTGTGGCTGCGCCTCATGAGCGAGAACCGGACGACCATCACCTACAGCCCCTCATTCGGATACGAACTCTCGGCCCGGCGGGCGGCTCGGGCGGAAGACGGCGCGATCGACCTTTCATCACTGCGCATTGCCGGAATCGGGGGCGACATGGTGCGCCTCGACGCGCTCAATCTCTTCGCTGACGCATTCGCGGGGGCGGGCTTTAGCCGCAAGGCGTTCCTGCCGAGCTACGGCATGGCGGAAACGACCCTTGCGATTTCGTTTACCGAACTCGACGACGAGGTGTCCGTCGATTATGTCGATATGCGGCACTACACGCGGTCGGGCATCGCTCAGCCAGCCTCGACGCTGACATCGCCCGAACACCGGCGCGCCTTCATCAAATGCGGCCGCGCTCTTCCCGGTCATGAGATCGAGGTTCGAAGTGAAGACGGCTCGCCGCTCGGCGACCGCGCGGTCGGGCGCATTTTCGTCCGCGGCGCCAGCGTGACTCCCGGCTATTTCAGCGACCCCGAGGCTTCGCGTGCGCTCTTTCATGGCGATTGGCTCGATACCGGAGACATGGGCTATTTTCTCGATGGCGAGATCGTCATCACCGGGCGCGCCAAGGACCTCATCATCATCAACGGCCGCAACATCTGGCCGCAGGACATCGAATGGGCCGTCGAGAAGGTCGATGGCGTGCGCCAGGGCGGCGTCGCCGCTTTTTCGGTCGATGACGGTCATGGCGAGCGCATTGTCGTTGTCGTCGAAAGACGTGGTCTTTCCGCCGAGGCGCAGGACGAACTGCGCAGGGAGATCGCGAAGGTCATCCAGTCGGCGGCTGGCGCGCCTGCGGAAATCGTTCTCGCCAGACCGCATTCGATGGTGCTGACTTCCTCCGGAAAGCTCTCGCGCGCCAAGGTCAAGCAGAAATACCTCGAGGGCGCTTTCGACGATGCGCCGCCGGAGGAGAGCCGCCTTGCTCTCGCTGAAGCGCGAGTGTGAGCCGGACCTACGCCGTCACGGGCGGAACCGGATTTCTCGGCGCCGCCATTATTGAACAGCTCGTCAGCCGGGGCGACCGCGTGCGCGCGCTCACGCGCGATGCGGATCGGTTGCGGGTGAAGTCCGGGCTCGTCGAACCAATCCTCGGCAGGCTCGAAACCCCGAGCGCGCTCGCTGAAATGTGCGCCGGCGCCGAGGCGGTCATTCATTGCGCAGGCCTCACTCATGCCCGGCGCGACGCCGAATTCCATGCCGTGAATGCGGCAGGCGCCGGCCGCGTGGCGGCGGCGGCGGCGGAGGCCGGCGCATCGATGGTCCTCATCTCGTCGATGGCCGCGCGCCGTCCCGAGGTCTCGGCCTACGCAGCGAGCAAGCGCGCGGGCGAGGACCTTGTTGCGACCGTCATGAAGGGCAGACGCTGGTGCGCCCTGCGCGCGCCGGCCATATATGGCCCCGCCGATCAGGCGACCCTCCCCTATTTTCGTCTCGTCAGGAGCGGCGTCGCCCCCGAGCCGGCGGCGGAGCCGGCGCCGCGCGCCTCCATTCTGTATGTCGATGACGTGGCCGGCGCGGCCATCGCGGCCGCGGATTCGCCGCCGTCGAACGGGTTCTACGAGATTGGCGACGAGCGCCCCGACGGCTACAGCTGGGGCGAGATCGGGGACGCGCTCGCTGCGGCGCTGGCTGTGAAGGCGCGGCGGATCAGGGCCCCCCGAACGGTCCTTCAAGGTTATGCGGCGGTGGCTTCGGGCGCCGTGCGCCTGCTCGGCGGCGCGCCGATGGTGACGCCCGGAAAGATCGCGGAGTTTTTTCACGCGGACTGGGTGGCGCGCGATAACATGTTTACGGCGGCCTCCGCATGGCGGCCGGGGACGCCGCTGGCGGAAGGGTTTGCAAAAACCGTCCGGTGGTACAGAGAGAACGGGCTTCTTTAGGGGATCATCATGGCTGGCGTGCAGGGCGACGACGATCTTGTGTTTCGCAAGATTTGCTCCCTCTTCGAGACCCTGAACCAGAAGGGCGTGAAGCTGACGCGCGACACCGACTTCGTCGCCGATCTTGAGGTCGACTCCGTGTCGGTCCTCGACGTCGTCATGGACATCGAGGACAATTACGACATCTCTATTCCGGTCAACACGATTTCCGAGATCAGGACCATCGGCGACCTCGTCGACGCCATCCATTCGATCAAGAAGCAGCAGGCATGACGCATGAGTCTTTTTGAGAAATTTGAGAAGACGGCGGCGCTCTATAACCAGCTCTCCGACGCGGGCATGAATCCGTTCACCGTCGTGATGGAAGAGGTGCTTGGGCCCACCCGGGCGATCATCCGCGGAAAGGAGACCGTTCTCGCCGGCACGCATAATTATCTCGGCCAGACCTTCGAGCCGAGGGCGATCGCCGCCGCCAAGGAGGCGCTCGATCGGGAAGGCACGGGCACGACCGGCTCGCGCTTCGCCAACGGCACATTCTCCGGACACAAACAATTGGAGGCGGACCTCGCTTCCTTTCTCGGCATGAAGCATTGCGTGGTGTTCTCGACCGGCTTCGTCGCCAATCTCGGCGCCATTGCGGGGCTCATTGATCCCGCCGAGGACGTCATTCTCATAGACGCCGACTGTCACGCCTGCATCTACGATGGGTGCCAGCTTTCCGGCGCGGAGACCATCCGCTTCCGCCATAACGATCCCGAAAGCCTCGACAAGCGCCTCGGCCGGCTCGACCCGAAATACAAAGGCAGGCTCGTCTGCATCGAGGGCATGTATTCGATGTATGGCGACACGGCGCCAGTAAAGGAATTTGTCGACGTCGCGCACCGTCACGGCGCCTATCTTCTGGTCGATGAAGCCCATTCCTTCGGAGTCTATGGCGCGAACGGCCGCGGCGTCTCCGAAGCTGAAGGCGTGATGGACAAGATCGATTTCTACACCGGGACATTCTCCAAGGCGCTCGCGGCGATCGGCGGCTTTGTCGCCTCCAATCACAAGGAGCTCGAATATCTCCGCTTTTCCTCGCGGCCGTACAAGTTCACGGCGTCGCCTTCGCCCGCGACGGTCGCGTCGGCGGGCGCGGCTCTCAAGGTCATCAAGGAGACGCCCGCGCTCAAGGAGAGACTGTGGGAGAATGTGCGCCGGCTTCACGGCGCGCTCACGCAATATGGACTCCGGCTCGCCGCCCCGCCGGCGCCGGTCATATCGGTGCTGATCGCGGACCGCGAGACCGCTTTTGCAGCCTGGAACTTCCTTCTCGGTCAGGGCGTCTATGTGAACATGGCGATTCCGCCCGGAACGCCGGGCAAGGACTCGCTGCTGCGCCTCGCTGTATCCTCGGCCCATACGCCTGAAGACATCGACCGCCTCGTTGCGGCCTATGGCGCGCTGGCGCAGGCCTTTCCGGCGGCGCGGGTTGCGGCCTGAGGCGAAGGTTAAGGGCCCGAAGCCGCTGGACTCGGCTGCGCCCGCTGTCACAATCCCGTGTTTTGGGCGTGGCATCATGATTGCGTCGTTTTCCGGGGCGATGATCGGCGGGTAACTGCGTCCTGCGGTCGAGACGAATGGTGGGGAAGAATGGCAGTCAGAGTTGTGTTGAGTTCGGCGCTGCTGGCGGTTTCGTTGGCGGGAGGCGCGGCTTCGAAGGACAGCGTTCCGGCTGTGGATCCTTCTTTCCTGTCGCATATGAGCTGCTCGGGCGCGCCGAACGAGATCAAGGTGATCGTCCATAATGTGAAGAAGGCCGAAGGCCTCATCACGGCCGATCTTTACGCCGACCAGGAGGAGGGCTTCCTCAAGAAGGCGGGCCGCGTCGGGCGCATCAGCGTCGCGGCGAAGTCGCCGGTGACGGTGTTCTGCCTCGCGGCGCCCTCGGCGAGCCCGCACGCCGTCGCCGTCTATCAGGATGAGAACGCCAACAAGAAATTCGACAAGAACGGGCTCGGACTTCCCGACGAACCCTTCGGCCTCTCCAACAATCCGAAGCTCCGCTTCGCCATGCCCAAGCCAAGCGACGCCGTGGTTCCCGTCGATGCGGCCGGCACGGTGGTTGAGATCGCGCTGAGGCACTGAGGCGCGGCTCCGGCGCAGAAAGCCCGCCTTTCCCATGATCCCGGCTCCGTCTAACCTGACGACATGACGGCGATTCAACAGAAGATTGAGCCGGCGGCCGCGATCGAGATCCGCGCCGTCTCCTCGCCCGCCGGGCGCCGGGCGTTCATCCGCGCCGGCTCTGTTCCTTATGCAGACGATGCGAACTTCGTCGCGCCGCTTGAGTTCGAGATCGGCGCCCGGCTCGACCCCAAAGCCAATCCGGCCCTCAAGGACGCGCCGCACCAGCTCTGGATCGCCTGCCGGAACGGCGCTGTTGCGGGACGCATATCGGCGATGGTCAATCCCCTCCATCTTCAGCGCTACAGGGACGACTGCGCGCATTTCGGCTTTCTCGAGGCGATCGACGACGGGGAGGTTTTCGCCGCTTTGCTCGCGACCGCCGAGGACTGGGCGCGAAAGCGCGGCATGCGCAAGATCGCAGGGCCCTTCAGCTTTTCCGTCAACGAGGAGTGCGGCCTTCTTGTCGAGGGCTTCGACACGCCGCCCTATGTGATGATGCCGCATGGGCGTCCCTATTACGCCCGCCGCGTCGAGGAACAGGGCTATGCGAAGGCCATGGACATGCACGCGCTGTCCTGGATTCCCGAAAAGCGCATCATGCCTGAAAAGCGCGCAAAGTTCATAGAGAAGACTCTCTCAAATCCGAAGATCCGTATCAGGAATATCGACATGCGGAACTTCGCCGAGGAGATCCGCGCCGTCGTCGACATCTATAATGACGCCTGGAGCGACAACTGGGGCTTCGTGCCGATGACGGAGGACCAGGTCCGCCATATGGCGAGCGAACTCCGTCCCATCATCGAGCCTCATAACGTGGTCTTCTGCGAGCTCGACGGCAAGCCCGAGGCGTTTGCGCTCGCGCTGCCCAACATCAACGAGGCGATCCGCGAATTCGACGGCAAGCTGCTGCCGTTCAACTGGGCGAAACTCCTGTGGCGGCTCAAGGTGAAGAAGCTCTCGACCGCGCGCATGCCGCTGATGGGCGTCCGCAAGAAGCTTCAGGGCAAGCCGGTCGGCATCGCCTTCGCCTACAAGATGATCGACATGACGAATTCCGCGAACATCGACCGCGGCGTGACAAGTTCGGAATGCTCGTGGATCCTCGAGACCAACAAGCCGATGCTTGCGATGCTGATCGACATGGGTTGCAAGGTCTACAAGACCTATCGGATTTATGAGAAAGCCCTCTGACGATACGGAAATGGGGAACCGCGCCCTTCTCGTTGTGCTCGCTCTGCTTGCGCTCATCGCGCCGGCGTGGGCCGCAAAGCGCTATGAAGTCGAGGTCGTCGCGAGTTATCCGCACGATCCTGAGGCCTTCACCCAGGGCCTCTTCTTCAAGGACGGCGTCCTGTTCGAGAGCACCGGCCTTGAGGGGGCCTCGACGCTGCGCCGGGTGAAGCTCGAAACCGGCGAGGTTCTGCAGCAGGCGAGGCTTCCAGCGAATGTCTTCGGCGAGGGAATAGCGCCGGTCGGCGACCGGATCGCGGCGCTCTCGTGGCGGGGCGGCGCCGGATTCATCTTCGACGGGAAGACATTCAGGCAGAAAGGACGCTTCTCCTATTCGGGAGAAGGCTGGGGCCTTGCAAGCGACGGCGGGCGCCTCGTCATGAGCGACGGCACCGACGAGTTGCGCTTCCTCGACCCGAAGACCTTCCGGGAGACGGGCCGGATCAAGGTCGTCCACAAGGGCAAGCCCGTGCGGAACCTCAATGAGCTCGAATGGATCGACGGCGAGATATTCGCGAATGTGTGGATGTCCGACTATATCGTCCGTATTCGTCCTGAATCGGGCGAGGTCGTGGGCGTCATTGACGCCAAGGCTCTCAGGGCCGAGGTCGGCCCCATGGCGGCGCCGGACGCCGTCCTCAATGGAATCGCCTGGGACGCGGCGGGGCGGCGCCTCTTTGTCACCGGCAAGATGTGGCCGAAGCTCTTCGAAGTGCGCCTGAAAGAGCGCCAGCGCTGACGGCGCGACCCGCCCCGCGCGATCACCGCAGCAAAGGCTCATCGAAGCTCCGCAGCTTGCGCGACTGGAGCGCGCCCCTCAGCGCTTCCTCGCGCAGGAGCTCGATCGCGCGCATGCCGATGGCGAGATGCTGCGAGACGCGCTCCTGATAGAAGGCGTCGGCCATGCCCGGAAGCTTGATCTCGCCGTGCAGCGGCCGGTCGGAGACGCACAGGAGCGTGCCGTAAGGCACGCGGTAGCGGTAGCCGTTGGCGGCGATGGTCGCCGACTCCATGTCGATGGCGATGGCGCGCGCCTGGTTGAGGCGCACGGCGCTCTCGGCGAAGCGAAGCTCCCAGTTGCGGTCGCCCGTAGTGACGACCGTGCCGGTGCGCAGATGCGCTTTCAGGTTCTCGATCGGAATGCCCGAAACCTCCTGCACGGCCCGCGTCATCGCCAGCTGGACCTCGGCGATGGTCGGCAGCGGCACCGATGGCGGCAGCACGCTGTCGAGGACGCCGTCGTCGCGGAGATAGGCGTGCGCCAGCACGTAGTCGCCAAGGCGCTGCGAGCGGCGAAGCCCGCCGCAATGGCCGATCATGAGCCACACCTGCGGGCGCAGCACGGCGAGGTGATCGGTGATCGTCTTGGCGTTGGAAGGACCGACGCCGATATTGACAAGCGTGACGCCCTGCCGGCCCGGCTGCGACAGGTGGTAGGCCGGCATCTGCGGCATCTTGGCGAGCGCGGGCGCGTCGGGCGGATCGCCCTTCCGCCAGATGCGGTTCCCCGGCTCGATCAGCGCCTCGGCGCGGCCGTCGCCGACCGCCTCCTTTCCGCGCTCGACGAATTCATCGACATAACGCTGATAGTTCGTAAACAGAATGAACTGCTGGAAATGTTCCGGCCGCGTCGCCGTATAGTGCTGGATGCGGTGGAGCGAGAAATCGACGCGCTCGGCGGGAAAGAGCGACAGTGGAAGCGCGCCGCGCCGGTCGAGAATGATCTTGCCGTCGACGACGTCGTCATTGGTGGCGATGAGGTTCGGCGTGTGGAAGTGAATCTGCAGGCTCGCCCGCTGCTCAGGGCTTAGCTGGGCGGTCGCCTGTTCGAGGGCGAACACGATCGGGATCGGCGTCCGCGACCGGCCGACGAAGAGGCGCGCGTCATAGCGATCGAGAATGCGCCGTAGCTGGTCGAGCAGATAAGGCTCGAAGAGTTCGGGATGCGTGATGGTCGCGCCGTGAACGCTGGTGGCGGCGATGCGGCCAAGCGCGAGGAGGCTGGTCTGGCTCGCTTTTTCCGCGGGCACCTCGGCGCAGAGATAAGGATAGGTCGGCGCATCGGCCCCGCCGGGACGGAGCCGGCCGGCGCCAAAATCGGCGAACCGCCTCTCAACGGCGGCGCTGGCCTCAGCGTAAAGGGCTTTGAGGCGCGCGAGAGCATCCTGCGGCGAGGGGCAGTGGACAAGATCGTCGGCGGGGACGTCGAGAGGAGGCTTTGCTTTCATGGGCGAACCTTACAGTGCTTCGAGAACGACGCCACTGGCGCCGGATCCCGGCTTGCGCCCGGACGAGCGGGGTAGGGGCACATCGTCATGAGCGGAGCCTTTGCCGTTTCCGCGGGGTTGCGGGGCAAGCGGTGTGAAATCCCCCTCTCCCGCCCTTTGAAGCGGGAGAGGGGCGGGGGGTGAGGGCGGGCGAGGGCGCGAGGACATTGATCCGCATGCTGACGCCCCCTCACCCCTCTCCCCCGGTCGGGGGAGAGGGGAAGAGCGCTGCGGCGAATAATGAGAGTCCCATCCTCCGTGCACCCCGGCGAAAGCCGGGGCCCGGTGCAGGGACGACTCTCCCCCCACTCCCGCCCTTTGAAGCGGGAGAGGGGCAGGGAGTGAGGGCGGGAGAGGGCGGGAGGCATTGATCCGCATGCTGACGCCCCCTCACCCCTTTCCCCTCTCCCCCGGTCGGGGGAGAGGGGGAGAGGGCTGCGGCGAATAAAGAGAGTGCCTTCCTCCGTGCGCAACGGCGCAAGCCGGGACCCAGTGCAGGGACGACTCTCTCCCCTCTCCCGCCCTTTGAAGTGGGAGAGGGGAAGAGGGCTGCGGAAAGAGAGCTCGTTCCTCCGTGCACCCCGGCGAAAGCCGGGGCCAAGTGCAGGGACGACTCTCTCCCCTCTCCCGCCCTTTGAAGCGGGAGAGGGGGAGAGGGTGAGGGCGGACGAGGGCGCGAGGACATTGGTCCGCATACTGACGCCCCCTCACCCCTTTCCCCTCTCCCCCGGCGGGCGGGGGAGAGGGGAAGAGCGCTGCGGAAAGGGCGAA